>NZ_JAUBTN010000044.1:0-53732 GCF_036705055.1 Microcoleus sp. CZ3-B2
TTACACCTTTATTAACAAGTTAGATTTAGACCCTAACTTGATTTTAAATCACCCTAACCTCTCGTCAGTCCTATCCTCTGGTACTCTTGCTACTTAGGGTTTGCTGAATAATTGATCGCCAGCCAAGAACAGGTGCGATCGATATATTCAAGCAGAGTTAAATATAAGTTTTTTCTGTATCGAGTCCCCCCAATTATAATTGGGGATTATCTTCAACCTAAAAACAGGTGTTCTGTTTCCAAATAGACAGAAAAACACACAAAAAACCCGGCGCCACCAGGTAGCAAGGTTCATGACTAAAAAAGTAATTGCAATAACTGTACCAGATGTATTATCGAGTTTAGCCATTACTCGATTCAGGCCGAATCTTCGTTTACGCAAGTCCCAAATTTGCCCTCTATCGCATTTCTAATTCTTTCATCATCTGCGGCTTGCTTCTTTTTTTCTTTACTGACGTTTGCTGGCGGTCTTCCGTCATGAGGCCCACTGATTCTAATTCCTCTTTCTTTACACCAAGCTCGGTTTTCTCTTGTTCGATAAATTCGATCTGCATGAACTGACTCACCGATAGTATCCTGTGAATCTATAATAAGCTTCTAAAGAGTGCTTTTAAGTCTCCTGATTCGTTAAAATTATCCCAGCTCATCCTGTTTAAAAATACATATCCTTCAAAGCAACTGGCTGATAGTTTGGCTCGCCTCTCTACGCTTTTTCCGGCTTTTCCTCTGACTATCGGACGGATATGGGGTTGGCTTAAACTTACTATTCTATCCTCAATACTCTGTTTATTGTTGTCAAATAACCATTGCTGTTGGCGAGCTACTTCTGTGAGGACTAGCAAGGTTTTATATTGCTTTTTATTCAGACATCCTAGGCTCGCACCTGAATCGATTAACTGTTCAATATGAGCCTGGTTTCTTTTGATGTATTGAAGTTGTTTTTTAATTACCTGTCTTCTTTTGTTGCGAGTGGGTCGTCTTTGCGAAAGCTACTGCTAAGTAGTCTTTTCTTGCTAAATTACGGTAGGTTCTTGGTTTTTTATGAATTTTTTATTTGATTTGTTTATACAGGATGTCTATAATTTTTTCTGTATGAACTCTGGCTCTGTTTAATAGTCCTAAGTCGGTCGGATAACTAATATCGGCTGGGGCACAGGTTGCATCTATGATTAATTTTCCGCGATTGGGTGACTCATTTTTTCCGTCCGAATCCTTTTTTTTTTCGGGTGGGACTGGCGTGATTTCTCGCATTTTTTCGACCATGCGTTCGTTCACTTTATTAATTAGGTTGGGACTAATTCTTTGGCGAAAGTGTACTAATAAGGATGGGTCAAATGGTAGTTCATTGCTGTAGCTTGATTGACCGATGAAGTATTGTAGATAGGGGTTTTCTCGGATCTGTTCTACTGTTTCGCGATCGCTGATTCCCAGTTTTTCTTTGATAATTAATGCCCCCAATGCCATCCGAAAGGATTTGGCAGGTGCACCATGCGCTGCGGGGAAGTTGGCCGCATATTCTGATTCAAATTCCGACCACGGGACTATTTGGGCCATTTTTACCCAACGGTTGTCCGCTGACAATTTAGACCCGTTGGCTAGTTCAAAGTCTAAGGCTGGGAGGGGAGCAAGCTCAGCTTTTCTGTACACGATCGCAGGTGGTGATGCACGGGTTTTGATCTATTTTACCTGTTTATTTTGCACTTTACCCTCGATCTCGATCTCCCATAACCCAAGCCACGTCAAGTGCGATCAATATATTCAGCAAGCCCTACTTAAAAACTGTCCGAAGTATTGCTAGAAGGGAGTGGAGTTTATTGCGACTACCGTTTGAGCGCAAGCAGCAACAATTGCAGGATGCTCGTGTTTCAATCCCTAGAAGGGAGTGGAGTTTATTGCGACCCGTGCTGTGTCGATCGCGATTTTGGTAAATGGCGTTTCAATCCCTAGAAGGGAGTGGAGTTTATTGCGACCCTTGAACAACTCCCGGATGCACCGGGCAATCACTCGCTGTTTCAATCCCTAGAAGGGAGTGGAGTTTATTGCGACTGATGAAAGTTGCATATTTAAACTTAAACTTAGACTCTAGTTTCAATCCCTAGAAGGGAGTGGAGTTTATTGCGACCGACTTAAAGCGCCACTCGTCTTGCGACTCATCCCGCGTTTCAATCCCTAGAAGGGAGTGGAGTTTATTGCGACTGTGAGAGAGCCTCGGTAATTTGTTTGTCGCTAATTGTTTCAATCCCTAGAAGGGAGTGGAGTTTATTGCAACAGTGGCAAGGCTTGAGAAACTGAGGTCGGCAGAATCTTAGTTTCAATCCCTAGAAGGGAGTGGAGTTTATTGCGACTCCTCCTAGTTCACCTCCAAAATGTGAAGAAATGTTTCAATCCCTAGTAGGGAGTGGAGTTTATTGCGACTCGTATTGGCGCTAAAATTCGCTCTACTTTCAAAACGTTTCAATCCCTAGTAGGGAGTGGAGTTTATTGCGACTCGAACTTGATATTTATCGCTCGATTACTTTCGTTGGTTTCAATCCCTAGTAGGGAGTGGAGTTTATTGCGACGCTCGTACTTGTGCTCGTTATGAATCTTATATGTTTCAATCCCTAGTAGGGAGTGGAGTTTATTGCGACTTTTTATGATGTCCCCGATCGCCTTTCCTTCTCTGTTTCAATCCCTAGTAGGGAGTGGAGTTTATTGCGACTTTACCCTTTTTGTAACGCTCCCACATTTTCTCCGTTTCAATCCCTAGTAGGGAGTGGAGTTTATTGCGACCCAGAGCCAGCATCCGAATCAACAATGGTAATTTCTGTTTCAATCCCTAGTAGGGAGTGGAGTTTATTGCGACTTAGGGAGAGTGAAAGGTGAAAGGACAGAAGAGCCGTTTCAATCCCTAGTAGGGAGTGGAGTTTATTGCGACGTAATTAGTTCGGAGTTAGGGAAGCTTGGCTGGTGTTTCAATCCCTAGTAGGGAGTGGAGTTTATTGCGACGTGGCACCACTACGCCACGCTCCCACTTGCTGATGTTTCAATCCCTAGTAGGGAGTGGAGTTTATTGCGACCAGGATTAGAACTACCTGGAAAGCTTCGATCGCCACAGTTTCAATCCCTAGTAGGGAGTGGAGTTTATTGCGACTAAGGGGGGGCTTCTCACTTAATATAAGTCATTATGTTTCAATCCCTAGTAGGGAGTGGAGTTTATTGCGACATTTCAAATGAACGTATAAAACCTTGAGCTGGAGGTTTCAATCCCTAGTAGGGAGTGGAGTTTATTGCGACACGGTCGCACTCCTTGGGGATTGGGCGGAGTTATGTTTCAATCCCTAGTAGGGAGTGGAGTTTATTGCGACTCACACAGTTAGATTTTTCGCGAGGGGGAATGCGTTTCAATCCCTAGTAGGGAGTGGAGTTTATTGCGACGACTCGATTATCCTGCAAGAACTCCTCGATTTCATCGTTTCAATCCCTAGTAGGGAGTGGAGTTTATTGCGACCAGACAAAATCTTCGCGCGGATGTACTGCAAAGTTTCAATCCCTAGTAGGGAGTGGAGTTTATTGCGACAATATTGATTAAGGAGAGTATTCCCACATCAAGCCTGGTTTCAATCCCTAGTAGGGAGTGGAGTTTATTGCGACTTTAAGAAACTGGGAATGGTTGCAATCGATGAACAGGTTTCAATCCCTAGTAGGGAGTGGAGTTTATTGCGACTTGTTGGGTCTGCTTCCCAGAGCGTCCTGATTCGGTTTCAATCCCTAGTAGGGAGTGGAGTTTATTGCGACGTGCGGTTGAGAATGCCTTTTGCCCCTGGGGAGTTGTTTCAATCCCTAGTAGGGAGTGGAGTTTATTGCGACTTCGCAGTTCAATCTGGCTGTAATCAGCTTTAAGTAAGTTTCAATCCCTAGTAGGGAGTGGAGTTTATTGCGACATTGTCTTTGATATGCGATTAAATTCTCCGCAACTTGTTTCAATCCCTAGTAGGGAGTGGAGTTTATTGCGACTAGGAATTTTGGCGGCCGGACACGGTAGATCCAGCAGTTTCAATCCCTAGTAGGGAGTGGAGTTTATTGCGACACAATCACAAACCGCGATGCTCAGATTAGTTGCTTTGTTTCAATCCCTAGTAGGGAGTGGAGTTTATTGCGACCTGATAGACCCAGCCAAAAACTTTCTAATAGCCGTAGGAGACAGTTTCAATCCCTAGTAGGGAGTGGAGTTTATTGCGACTTGACAGAATCTATTTGGCTAAGTATGATTATGTTTCAATCCCTAGTAGGGAGTGGAGTTTATTGCGACATCCGGTACTAAATCAACAATTTTAAGGATTGCCGTAGTTTCAATCCCTAGTAGGGAGTGGAGTTTATTGCGACAGAACTTAAAAGTCAGAAAGTAGGATTAAGAATTCTGTTTCAATCCCTAGTAGGGAGTGGAGTTTATTGCGACTTTAGTTAAAAAGTTAAAGAAGGCGAAAAATAATGTTTCAATCCCTAGTAGGGAGTGGAGTTTATTGCGACTCGAATCACGTGCATAGCGAGATTGACACAAAATAAATGTTTCAATCCCTAGTAGGGAGTGGAGTTTATTGCGACCGTAGAGCAATCTGTTAAGGCCGCTGTCGGTTTCGTTTCAATCCCTAGTAGGGAGTGGAGTTTATTGCGACATACCCAATTCGAGTTTTCTCGACAGAGTAGCTAAAGTTTCAATCCCTAGTAGGGAGTGGAGTTTATTGCGACAATAAATTAGTTTACTGGCAGCGGAACGAGATTTGAGTTTCAATCCCTAGTAGGGAGTGGAGTTTATTGCGACCGAATTAAGTACGACTGACGGCGTTGATAAAATCAGTTTCAATCCCTAGTAGGGAGTGGAGTTTATTGCGACAATGAAACCAAAGACAGTTGATCGAGCCGTGCCAGGTTTCAATCCCTAGTAGGGAGTGGAGTTTATTGCGACGTAAATGCGATTGCAAATGGGATTCTTGAGGTTTCAATCCCTAGTAGGGAGTGGAGTTTATTGCGACTTAAGGTAGTGCAGATCACTCCGGCGGGTGCGATCGATGAGTTTCAATCCCTAGTAGGGAGTGGAGTTTATTGCGACTGAAGATAGTCAGAAGGTCTATCTTTTCCAATGTTCCAGTTTCAATCCCTAGTAGGGAGTGGAGTTTATTGCGACTTTATGAAAGTTTGAATTTGCTTATTGTTGATGAGTTTCAATCCCTAGTAGGGAGTGGAGTTTATTGCGACCCTGACTGGGAAGGTATAGAGGAGATGAAAAACTTTTCGTTTCAATCCCTAGTAGGGAGTGGAGTTTATTGCGACTGAAGATGACGACGGCAGCAATTAATTGATAGTGTTTCAATCCCTAGTAGGGAGTGGAGTTTATTGCGACGCAAGATTGCCGTCCCGAACGACGCGGGTCCTGACACGTTTCAATCCCTAGTAGGGAGTGGAGTTTATTGCGACAATATTGAAACAAATCTGCCTAACAAAAACATTAGTTTCAATCCCTAGTAGGGAGTGGAGTTTATTGCGACGCAATCTGCTCTGCCATTTTTTGCGCTGTGATTTTGCCTGTTTCAATCCCTAGTAGGGAGTGGAGTTTATTGCGACTTTAAGGTATTCCAGAGTAGTTGCTTTACGAGCTTGGTTTCAATCCCTAGTAGGGAGTGGAGTTTATTGCGACTCAGAAAACTTACTAATTAATATAATATTATGTGCACGTTTCAATCCCTAGTAGGGAGTGGAGTTTATTGCGACTGGGAAACCATGAATAATATCATCAACACAAGGATTCCGTTTCAATCCCTAGTAGGGAGTGGAGTTTATTGCGACTTATCAAAGCTGTTCCCGGTCGCTGATTTTTAATGTTTCAATCCCTAGTAGGGAGTGGAGTTTATTGCGACATGAAGGGCACGCACTGGCAAAGGAAGAATGCAAGGTTTCAATCCCTAGTAGGGAGTGGAGTTTATTGCGACTTGAGAGTCGCTGACTTCAATATATCTAATCAGTGATGTTTCAATCCCTAGTAGGGAGTGGAGTTTATTGCGACCGGATATCCCTGTAATGCTTGCCGTGTTTAAAGATGTCGTCTGTTTCAATCCCTAGTAGGGAGTGGAGTTTATTGCGACGCAGACCATTATCTCAAGATTGGGTATCTACTAAGTTTCAATCCCTAGTAGGGAGTGGAGTTTATTGCGACTCATTTGATGCTGTCGATGATTTCTTTGGAGGAGAGTTTCAATCCCTAGTAGGGAGTGGAGTTTATTGCGACGAAAATGAACTGCGGGTCATCTGGCAATGCTTCTTTAGTTTCAATCCCTAGTAGGGAGTGGAGTTTATTGCGACGTGATTGCAGAGTGATTGCAGTGATAGCAGAGTGATAGCAGTTTCAATCCCTAGTAGGGAGTGGAGTTTATTGCGACTTTTTAAAGCATTTGCTGGGTATGATTTTGAAGGTAAGTTTCAATCCCTAGTAGGGAGTGGAGTTTATTGCGACTCTTTCACTCTTTCTTGAGGCTTATGTATGAGTTTCAATCCCTAGTAGGGAGTGGAGTTTATTGCGACATGATAACTAACTAATTGTTGATAATATTATTATGTTTCAATCCCTAGTAGGGAGTGGAGTTTATTGCGACCTCGCCTAGTAACTGGATGTAGTCGAGAATCACCAGTTTCAATCCCTAGTAGGGAGTGGAGTTTATTGCGACTCGAACAGGACGCCGACCTAGCAATTTGCCTTTACCGTGTTTCAATCCCTAGTAGGGAGTGGAGTTTATTGCGACTAGATTAATTGTGGGAAAAACAAATGTCAATCACTCGGTTTCAATCCCTAGTAGGGAGTGGAGTTTATTGCGACAAAACAGCGACAACTGCAAACCAACAGGAATGGGCGCAGGTTTCAATCCCTAGTAGGGAGTGGAGTTTATTGCGACCTTATCAACGGAATCTCGATCGCGCGTAATGGGGCGTTTCAATCCCTAGTAGGGAGTGGAGTTTATTGCGACTCATAAACATCATGCCAAACTTTATTAAGTGCCAAGTTTCAATCCCTAGTAGGGAGTGGAGTTTATTGCGACTAAGTTATTCGCGGACTGGAATCGCCTTAACTCGTTTCAATCCCTAGTAGGGAGTGGAGTTTATTGCGACAGAATCCAGAACGGGGGAAGCGACGCTACTTCATTGAGTTTCAATCCCTAGTAGGGAGTGGAGTTTATTGCGACCAGCAAACGCCAAGGGTTTGACAGTGTTTTTTGGCTCAGTTTCAATCCCTAGTAGGGAGTGGAGTTTATTGCGACCTTGCGTGGGCTACAGGTTATGGACAGACTACGTATGTTTCAATCCCTAGTAGGGAGTGGAGTTTATTGCGACGCGCAACTATAGAGAAGATTTAGTCCCTATAGTAAAAAGTTTCAATCCCTAGTAGGGAGTGGAGTTTATTGCGACGAGAAAGCCAAACCCCAGGCGCAAGCCCACACCGGGTTTCAATCCCTAGTAGGGAGTGGAGTTTATTGCGACTCATTCATTTAGAAGCGCGGGTAACATCCGCGTGTAGTTTCAATCCCTAGTAGGGAGTGGAGTTTATTGCGACAGGAGCTTTACCGCGCACGGGAACCAGCGGCCAAGTTTCAATCCCTAGTAGGGAGTGGAGTTTATTGCGACAAAAATTACCGACGCTTTTAGCTCTGCGTGGTACGAGTTTCAATCCCTAGTAGGGAGTGGAGTTTATTGCGACAATGGATTCGCAACCCGATCGTCTGCACCGACCCCGAAAGTTTCAATCCCTAGTAGGGAGTGGAGTTTATTGCGACAGGCGATTTCGGTCAACCTTTATCTGGTTAGCAAAGTTTCAATCCCTAGTAGGGAGTGGAGTTTATTGCGACTTGCCCCACTACTAAAGGTGGAAAGCCACCATTTAGTTTCAATCCCTAGTAGGGAGTGGAGTTTATTGCGACTTTTTTTACCAAACCACCAATCAAGGCGTCTAAGTCGGGCAGTTTCAATCCCTAGTAGGGAGTGGAGTTTATTGCGACAAATCACACAACTCCTGACGATAATCAGTGAATTGTTTCAATCCCTAGTAGGGAGTGGAGTTTATTGCGACTAAACCGCCGCGCCTTCCCGGTAAACCTACAAAAATAAGTTTCAATCCCTAGTAGGGAGTGGAGTTTATTGCGACCGGATTTGTTGACCTTTGGTTTTGAGGTACTGCGATCGGTTTCAATCCCTAGTAGGGAGTGGAGTTTATTGCGACGCGATCGGCGCGACCTGCTAGCAAAAGTCGCACGTTTCAATCCCTAGTAGGGAGTGGAGTTTATTGCGACTTAACTGTATTGCAATGGCAGATGATGACAACAGGTTTCAATCCCTAGTAGGGAGTGGAGTTTATTGCGACTTTCCCAAGAATTGCTTGGTTGAACCCGCAATATTTCCTGTTTCAATCCCTAGTAGGGAGTGGAGTTTATTGCGACTAGGTTTGCATTGTCGGATGATCGAGCGAATCCATTCGTTTCAATCCCTAGTAGGGAGTGGAGTTTATTGCGACAAAATAGACTACCCTACTGCTGCAAAAGAAAAGATTTTCGTTTCAATCCCTAGTAGGGAGTGGAGTTTATTGCGACACGAAAAACCAACAGCAGAAGCGCCAGAGACGAGAGTTTCAATCCCTAGTAGGGAGTGGAGTTTATTGCGACATTATTAAGGGGGGAATTACCCAAAGTGACCCGTTTCAATCCCTAGTAGAGAGTGGAGTTTATTGCGACTTCTCTATCCCAATGAAGTCAAATTAACTACAGGTTTCAATCCCTAGTAGGGAGTGGAGTTTATTGCGACGCTGTCGGGGTAGCCAACATCTCCCCACTCGAGTTTCAATCCCTAGTAGGGAGTGGAGTTTATTGCGACTCAACTTCCACCACTTCTAGTTCGGCGTAGGGAAGTTTTGTTTCAATCCCTAGTAGGGAGTGGAGTTTATTGCGACTGATAGCGTTCCCAGCTTCCAGCGGGAGACTTTTTGTTTCAATCCCTAGTAGGGAGTGGAGTTTATTGCGACTTCCTGGTCCATTTTTCGCCCTCCAGTTTGATACGTTTCAATCCCTAGTAGGGAGTGGAGTTTATTGCGACAGTTTTGAAAAACTACCACCAACTCTAAGCGCACGTAGTTTCAATCCCTAGTAGGGAGTGGAGTTTATTGCGACTCAAGTGATTCATAAGTAATCGAACGGTTGTCAATGTTTCAATCCCTAGTAGGGAGTGGAGTTTATTGCGACTTATTCCTGCCGTGGGATTTTCTCTCGTTGTCAGAAGTTTCAATCCCTAGTAGGGAGTGGAGTTTATTGCGACTTAGGAGGATTCTTCGATGAATATTGATCAAGAGTTTCAATCCCTAGTAGGGAGTGGAGTTTATTGCGACGCATCAGAAGTATAAGCAAACCAATACTCTTTTCCGTTTCAATCCCTAGTAGGGAGTGGAGTTTATTGCGACTATCGATCTGCATCAATTGCTTCTTGGTGTTGGAGCTTGTCGATGTTTCAATCCCTAGTAGGGAGTGGAGTTTATTGCGAATCAAGTGATATTAAATCTGATATTTCTACCCAAGTTTCAATCCCTAGTAGGGAGTGGAGTTTATTGCGACTACCGTCGCTATGTTATAGGTCACGCTCCGTCCCCCGGTTTCAATCCCTAGTAGGGAGTGGAGTTTATTGCGACTGTGATTTGCATCATCATTGATATCTCATATTTCTGCGGTTTCAATCCCTAGTAGGGAGTGGAGTTTATTGCGACCGTACAGCGCGCCCATTGCCTCGAAAGCAGGGTTTTTACAGTTTCAATCCCTAGTAGGGAGTGGAGTTTATTGCGACGGGGTCGTCGTCGAGGTCGGGGAACGGTCGAAGATGTGTTTCAATCCCTAGTAGGGAGTGGAGTTTATTGCGACCGAAACAGAAGTTGAATCGATCGTATCAGTTCAGCAGTTTCAATCCCTAGTAGGGAGTGGAGTTTATTGCGACTGTGTACGACGCAGTTAAATCGGTTATAGAAAGTTTGCAGCGTTTCAATCCCTAGTAGGGAGTGGAGTTTATTGCGACCGGTTGATGCGCTGCGGCGTAACTGTTATAGGGGCCGGTGCATCCGATTTCTGGAGTGGAGTTTATTGCGACCGGTTGATGCGCTGCGGCCGCCTTATCACCGAGATACTCAAGTTTCAATCCCTAGTAGGGAGTGGAGTTTATTGCGACGCCAGCCGATTGACCGACGGATGATTTGGACTCAATCCGCGTTTCAATCCCTAGTAGGGAGTGGAGTTTATTGCGACTCACGCCTTTATTGTTCTGTGCAAGAGGTTTTTAGTTTCAATCCCTAGTAGGGAGTGGAGTTTATTGCGACGCTGGAAGTTTCCCCCGGTGTCGAATTGGTGCGGAGTTTCAATCCCTAGTAGGGAGTGGAGTTTATTGCGACTGAGTGTCCGAGTTGCGGCGCTGTCCACGCTTTGGTTTCAATCCCTAGTAGGGAGTGGAGTTTATTGCGACCGGTATTTTCCCGTTGTATCACAAAAGCTATACAATGAGTTTCAATCCCTAGTAGGGAGTGGAGTTTATTGCGACTTGGCAGTTTTCCAGCAAACAACTGGCGAGATGAGTTTCAATCCCTAGTAGGGAGTGGAGTTTATTGCGACTTAAGTTGGTTGAGTTCTTGCTCGATTGGATCGGAGTTTCAATCCCTAGTAGGGAGTGGAGTTTATTGCGACGCATATTTTGACTATCAGCAAATCTCGGTGCAGCGAATTGTTTCAATCCCTAGTAGGGAGTGGAGTTTATTGCGACTTGAAAAACTTTCTTGGTTTTCATCAGAAACAACGTTTCAATCCCTAGTAGGGAGTGGAGTTTATTGCGACTTGCCGGCGTTGCGCTCCCCCAGTAGTTGTAGGTAATCTAAAATGTTTCAATCCCTAGTAGGGAGTGGAGTTTATTGCGACTTAAAGAACTGATTCCTCTGTCGTCAGATCGCCAAAGTTTCAATCCCTAGTAGGGAGTGGAGTTTATTGCGACGAGTAAATGTGTACGACGCAGTTAAATCGGTTATAGAAAGTTTGCAGCGTTTCAATCCCTAGTAGGGAGTGGAGTTTATTGCGACAATAGAGGGAGATGAGGGCGAGGTGAAAAATGAGTTTCAATCCCTAGTAGGGAGTGGAGTTTATTGCGACCTTTCCGCAATATCTCGAAATAATCCCTAATTGACTTAGTTTCAATCCCTAGTAGGGAGTGGAGTTTATTGCGACCTAGGAAATGTCAGCCTCCCTCTTAGCGTTTAGGCAGTTTCAATCCCTAGTAGGGAGTGGAGTTTATTGCGACGCAAGCCCTTGGCTGGAGAGTAATTGACTTTTATCCAGTTTCAATCCCTAGTAGGGAGTGGAGTTTATTGCGACGCGAAATAAAACCAAACAAACGCCATCTACTCACATGTTTCAATCCCTAGTAGGGAGTGGAGTTTATTGCGACTTTTCCCAAACCGGGATGGATAGCAGATAAATTGTTTCAATCCCTAGTAGGGAGTGGAGTTTATTGCGACTAGATAAAGCACTAGCGCCCCGATATTTTTGGCGTTGAATATGTTTCAATCCCTAGTAGGGAGTGGAGTTTATTGCGACTCTAGGTTTAATCAATGTCGCAAGCGCGGAATTGGTTTCAATCCCTAGTAGGGAGTGGAGTTTATTGCGACTTGACGTACCGTTTGTAGCCTTGGCGCAGATAGTTTCAATCCCTAGTAGGGAGTGGAGTTTATTGCGACAGGAAGGCATAAGCCTCGATTTACCCCTGAAGAGTTTCAATCCCTAGTAGGGAGTGGAGTTTATTGCGACTTGGAAGAAGCAAACTCAGTCAAGCCGCTGCTCAAAAAATGTGTTTCAATCCCTAGTAGGGAGTGGAGTTTATTGCGACTCGCCCCGACGGCAGCATCGAGGAAATACCCGACGTTTCAATCCCTAGTAGGGAGTGGAGTTTATTGCGACAGTAGCATCGCATTGCTCGGTATCACTGGTCAGGGTTTCAATCCCTAGTAGGGAGTGGAGTTTATTGCGACTCTAACGCCGAAACGCCCTTCGGGGCGTCTGCCGGGTGGTTGTGTTTCAATCCCTAGTAGGGAGTGGAGTTTATTGCGACTCAATTGATACCCCCCCGTGAAAATTAAGCAGGTTGTAGGTTTCAATCCCTAGTAGGGAGTGGAGTTTATTGCGACCGAACTGGTGAAATAGTTCATCAACGGGAATCGTGTTTCAATCCCTAGTAGGGAGTGGAGTTTATTGCGACTTAATCGCTACCTCGAAGGGATACGTGGCGACATGAAGGCAGGTTTCAATCCCTAGTAGGGAGTGGAGTTTATTGCGACTCCTTAAGAAAGGTGTCTGACGCTGATTAAAAGAAGTTTCAATCCCTAGTAGGGAGTGGAGTTTATTGCGACAATTTTGAGGCATTTATCGGATTTATGCTGGGATGCGGGTTTCAATCCCTAGTAGGGAGTGGAGTTTATTGCGACGTAATCCCTTGAGAGTTTCGCCTCAGTTAATGTTAGGTTTCAATCCCTAGTAGGGAGTGGAGTTTATTGCGACTCGCGCGCACATCGTTAAATTGGTTTGGTGCATCAGAGTTGTTTCAATCCCTAGTAGGGAGTGGAGTTTATTGCGACGGTTGTTACTCAAGCCACTGACACTATTCCTTTGTTGTTTCAATCCCTAGTAGGGAGTGGAGTTTATTGCGACGCGTTATTCTCGGATTTTTCGAGCTTTATTTGGGTTTCAATCCCTAGTAGGGAGTGGAGTTTATTGCGACACTAATGTATTTTTTGAAATAGCCACCGACAGTGTTTCAATCCCTAGTAGGGAGTGGAGTTTATTGCGACGGTTCGCTTATTTTAATTACTTTTACTTATATACAAATTCGTTTCAATCCCTAGTAGGGAGTGGAGTTTATTGCGACGAACGCGGCACCAATGTGCACCTTCATAAGAAAATATTGTTTCGTTTCAATCCCTAGTAGGGAGTGGAGTTTATTGCGACGCGACCTCAGCAGAGCGCAGCTTCAGGTGTTCGTCGAAGGCTAGGTGTTTCAATCCCTAGTAGGGAGTGGAGTTTATTGCGACTATTCCAGATTCCAAGATTCGAGGCTAAGGGTATCTACCGTTTCAATCCCTAGTAGGGAGTGGAGTTTATTGCGACGAAATCGAATGGGAGTGTGGAAAAACAGCACTAACTCCTTTGTTTCAATCCCTAGTAGGGAGTGGAGTTTATTGCGACTTTAGTTTCCGCGACTGTGTTTGCATTGCGGTTGTTTCAATCCCTAGTAGGGAGTGGAGTTTATTGCGACTCACTGTGCCAGTCAAGGATTCCTTTTCAAGTCCCCGTTTCAATCCCTAGTAGGGAGTGGAGTTTATTGCGACCTGACATATCTTTCTGCTGTTTCTCTCTTTATATTTGTTTCAATCCCTAGTAGGGAGTGGAGTTTATTGCGACGCATTGGCTGCCAGCGCCACACTCGATGTTGCAGTTTCAATCCCTAGTAGGGAGTGGAGTTTATTGCGACTGTTGCAGACACAGCTACTGTAGTAACTGTGTCTGCATTCCTGTTTCAATCCCTAGTAGGGAGTGGAGTTTATTGCGACGCTAATTCCTCTGTCGTCAGATCGCCAAAAATTGATGTTTCAATCCCTAGTAGGGAGTGGAGTTTATTGCGACGCAGTTTCAGCGACGACATCAATAAATGAATCGTAGTTTCAATCCCTAGTAGGGAGTGGAGTTTATTGCGACTGAGCGGTTGCCACGCCTGAAAGGGATGCCGGCAAGTTTCAATCCCTAGTAGGGAGTGGAGTTTATTGCGACTTGCGACCATCCGCGAGTTGTTTAAGGAATTATGCGGCATGTTTCAATCCCTAGTAGGGAGTGGAGTTTATTGCGACGCAGCGCGCTAAATGTGGCATTAGTGCCACCGCTGGCTGCAAGGTTTCAATCCCTAGTAGGGAGTGGAGTTTATTGCGACCAGTATTCGGCAAAGTCCGCATGTTGCCGTTTATACAAGCGGTGTTTCAATCCCTAGTAGGGAGTGGAGTTTATTGCGACATTAAATGGGTGCGATGTCGATACAAATCCACCAATGTTTCAATCCCTAGTAGGGAGTGGAGTTTATTGCGACATGGATTCGTAAAACCGTTAGACAGCTACTAGACGTTTCAATCCCTAGTAGGGAGTGGAGTTTATTGCGACGTAATTTTTTGTCGAAATCGATGACTGTTGATGAAGCCGTTTCAATCCCTAGTAGGGAGTGGAGTTTATTGCGACGTCCCATCTATATTGCTAATTCTTTAAAATATTAGTTTCAATCCCTAGTAGGGAGTGGAGTTTATTGCGACCGACCATGGTTTTCCATCTGATTTGTACGAATCCGATGTTTCAATCCCTAGTAGGGAGTGGAGTTTATTGCGACTTACTAAAGTTACCTAAAAGTAGTTACCTATACTTTTGGGTGTTTCAATCCCTAGTAGGGAGTGGAGTTTATTGCGACAAATTTTGGAATAATTAGGAGGCATCACATGGGTTTCAATCCCTAGTAGGGAGTGGAGTTTATTGCGACGAGCAGTACCCCAAACACCGCTGGCTGTTTGTGACGCTGTTTCAATCCCTAGTAGGGAGTGGAGTTTATTGCGACTGTCGCAAATACAGCGCTATTTTGCCCAAGCCTGGGTTTCAATCCCTAGTAGGGAGTGGAGTTTATTGCGACTATTTTAGCCAGTGTTATGAGTGTTGTCAATTTTTCTTGTTTCAATCCCTAGTAGGGAGTGGAGTTTATTGCGACCTGCGTGACTGTGTGGTTGTGTCGGTGCAACGCTGACCTCAGAAGTTTCAATCCCTAGTAGGGAGTGGAGTTTATTGCGACTGTAGCCCAAGGTCGCGGCTTCTTGAATGGCAACCCGTTTCAATCCCTAGTAGGGAGTGGAGTTTATTGCGACAGTGTGGTTCCGAACCATTCGAGGTGTTTCATTTTTGTGTTTCAATCCCTAGTAGGGAGTGGAGTTTATTGCGACAGGAAGAATCGGCGGTGTACACGCCAGCGGTGAAAATGCTTGCAAGGTTTCAATCCCTAGTAGGGAGTGGAGTTTATTGCGACCCCAGGGCAAGGGATTGGAAAATGGCGGATTTACAAGTTTCAATCCCTAGTAGGGAGTGGAGTTTATTGCGACAGGTACCGGCGAGGTAAACAGCGTGTTTATTCAGTTTCAATCCCTAGTAGGGAGTGGAGTTTATTGCGACTTGTGAGTTTGAATTCGGAGGTGGCCGTCAACATTCAAGTTTCAATCCCTAGTAGGGAGTGGAGTTTATTGCGACTTTTAGGGTCAATCATTGTGCTACAATCCTTAAATGTTTCAATCCCTAGTAGGGAGTGGAGTTTATTGCGACTTTATAGGATTGCCAACTGTTTGGCCTGGTACATAGTTTCAATCCCTAGTAGGGAGTGGAGTTTATTGCGACACTATAACGCGGTAGACTGCATAATACAATAGGTTGTGTTTCAATCCCTAGTAGGGAGTGGAGTTTATTGCGACCATAAAAATCATAAGTGAGTAACCCAGCCCAAAGTCACCCGTTTCAATCCCTAGTAGGGAGTGGAGTTTATTGCGACCAGTGACATCATCAGGGAAGATGATCCGAATATTCGTTTCAATCCCTAGTAGGGAGTGGAGTTTATTGCGACAGGTATGCCACCAAGCGGTCTTGGCTGGCACGGTGTTTCAATCCCTAGTAGGGAGTGGAGTTTATTGCGACAAAAACAAGGAACTTAAAAATGCCTAGAGCCAAGTTTCAATCCCTAGTAGGGAGTGGAGTTTATTGCGACAGGCTATCGAAAATAACAGCCTCTATGCAGCCATGTTTCAATCCCTAGTAGGGAGTGGAGTTTATTGCGACGTGAGGCTTCTACTTGGTCTATGATGCGAGTGAGGTTTCAATCCCTAGTAGGGAGTGGAGTTTATTGCGACGTTGAACTTCCTGATAGGCAGCATGAACACCGCGTTTCAATCCCTAGTAGGGAGTGGAGTTTATTGCGACTCTCCGATTTGTTTGCTTGCTAACTATCCTATAGCATGTTTCAATCCCTAGTAGGGAGTGGAGTTTATTGCGACCCACGCCGCTCAAGGAAAGGCAGAGTACCTTGCCGTTCGTTTCAATCCCTAGTAGGGAGTGGAGTTTATTGCGACGACGAAGATTTTGGGATTTTTTGCCGACAGAAGAGTTTGAGTTTCAATCCCTAGTAGGGAGTGGAGTTTATTGCGACAGGAAAATCTTCTTTCCAGTAAAAGCCGGCGGGAATAATGTTTCAATCCCTAGTAGGGAGTGGAGTTTATTGCGACGGTAAAATCATGGCTGTAGTTTTTAATGTTGTCAGTTTCAATCCCTAGTAGGGAGTGGAGTTTATTGCGACTTAGCCTTTATTGATTTTACTTATCATTATAAATACTAGTTTCAATCCCTAGTAGGGAGTGGAGTTTATTGCGACTCAGTGTACCTAGCCCCTAAATTAAATTATTTTGTTTCAATCCCTAGTAGGGAGTGGAGTTTATTGCGACCCAAAAATATTGTGTAAGGCGCTTGTTACGGTCGTTTCAATCCCTAGTAGGGAGTGGAGTTTATTGCGACTTAGGGCCTCTTTCTTTAGTTGCCAGTGTTCCACGTTTCAATCCCTAGTAGGGAGTGGAGTTTATTGCGACGATATTTACCTACCGGGGCCAAAGATTCCGTTTGTTTCAATCCCTAGTAGGGAGTGGAGTTTATTGCGACGTGGTGATATTCAGCCATTCTTGTTAAGAAAAAAGAGGTTTCAATCCCTAGTAGGGAGTGGAGTTTATTGCGACGTCTGGGTCTTTGTCCTGCTACAATTCTTGTCAATAATAGTGGTTTCAATCCCTAGTAGGGAGTGGAGTTTATTGCGACAGCAGTCAAGCGTTGGGAGCGTCTCTATCCCCAGCTCGTTTCAATCCCTAGTAGGGAGTGGAGTTTATTGCGACAGGAGATATTATGGATGCTTTTTGGCACAATCGGCAAGGTTTCAATCCCTAGTAGGGAGTGGAGTTTATTGCGACTCTTAGGGCATTGAGAGTTGGTGGGAGTTTTTCAAGTTTCAATCCCTAGTAGGGAGTGGAGTTTATTGCGACCAGCATTTTAGTAATTTTCCAAGCAAGAACAAGCTGTTTCAATCCCTAGTAGGGAGTGGAGTTTATTGCGACAGATTTATTGGTGGTAATCACTTTGAACTGATTTTGCCGTTTCAATCCCTAGTAGGGAGTGGAGTTTATTGCGACGTGTCACCAAATGTGTTGAGGATGCGCCCATAGTTTCAATCCCTAGTAGGGAGTGGAGTTTATTGCGACAAACAACTTTAAGGTCACTGAAGTAGTGCTGCTGTTTCAATCCCTAGTAGGGAGTGGAGTTTATTGCGACTCCTCAAGGTGTGGTGATGGTAACTTACCTCAAGGTTTCAATCCCTAGTAGGGAGTGGAGTTTATTGCGACAAAAATGCAGGCAAGGGGTCTGCTGGCACCGTTGCGTTTCAATCCCTAGTAGGGAGTGGAGTTTATTGCGACAAAGAAGTCTCTCGCAGTTGCTAAATTTTTTCCTGTTTCAATCCCTAGTAGGGAGTGGAGTTTATTGCGACGCCTAAACATCCATTTCTCAGTCGAGGAAATCATGTTTCAATCCCTAGTAGGGAGTGGAGTTTATTGCGACTTGAACGCTAATAATCGCAAAACGTTTACAGGAATGATTAGTTTCAATCCCTAGTAGGGAGTGGAGTTTATTGCGACTAAAAGCAGCGCAAGATATAGCCAAAGGTGAGATCCCAAGTTTCAATCCCTAGTAGGGAGTGGAGTTTATTGCGACTCTCAAAGCTCTGCATAGGCGATCGCGTTACTGTAATTAGCCGTTTCAATCCCTAGTAGGGAGTGGAGTTTATTGCGACCCGATGTGTTGCAGTTTCAATCTGATAGTTGCCGTTAGTTTCAATCCCTAGTAGGGAGTGGAGTTTATTGCGACCAAAAACCCTGAGAGTGCAACGCGCAAGCAAAAAGTTTCAATCCCTAGTAGGGAGTGGAGTTTATTGCGACGTCGGAAAAACGGCTTTTTATAACTCGTTCGATCAAGGTTTCAATCCCTAGTAGGGAGTGGAGTTTATTGCGACGAGACCGCTATCTGCTAGCGCTACTATTTCTAGGTTTCAATCCCTAGTAGGGAGTGGAGTTTATTGCGACTTTCAACATCCGCAGTCGCTCCTAATTCCCCTAGCAGTTTCAATCCCTAGTAGGGAGTGGAGTTTATTGCGACTGGAATAATTGCGGGCGAATACTGGCGCGATCGAAGTGTTTCAATCCCTAGTAGGGAGTGGAGTTTATTGCGACGTTTGCCATTCTCCTTAGCACTTTGGGTGAGGATAAAAGCTCAAGTTTCAATCCCTAGTAGGGAGTGGAGTTTATTGCGACTCGTCTGTAACCCTTGAAAAATGGTCTATTGACACGTTTCAATCCCTAGTAGGGAGTGGAGTTTATTGCGACTATCGTTTGTGGTGTTGGCATTAATTACGCTCGGCAGTTTCAATCCCTAGTAGGGAGTGGAGTTTATTGCGACTGCATAATCGCGATGTAGCTGTTTACACGTCTTGTTTCAATCCCTAGTAGGGAGTGGAGTTTATTGCGACCTTAATTTGCGATTTAACAGCACTTCATAGTTAGTTTCAATCCCTAGTAGGGAGTGGAGTTTATTGCGACGCGACTTACTGCACAGCTTAGTCCTGATGATGAAACTAAATGTTTCAATCCCTAGTAGGGAGTGGAGTTTATTGCGACTAGAGTTTCTTCGGGGCTGAACCGAGGTTTGTGGCGTTTCAATCCCTAGTAGGGAGTGGAGTTTATTGCGACAGGTTACTCATTCCCTTTTCAATGTCGCGCGCGTCGTTTCAATCCCTAGTAGGGAGTGGAGTTTATTGCGACTCTTGAGACATAAGCCATTAACGCACAATGCTGATATGTTTCAATCCCTAGTAGGGAGTGGAGTTTATTGCGACACTTTCCTGTGTAACTTGTAGGCTGCGCCCTATGTGTTTCAATCCCTAGTAGGGAGTGGAGTTTATTGCGACTTGTGATTCAAACAAAGCAATCTGAGCTTGAATTTTCTGTTTCAATCCCTAGTAGGGAGTGGAGTTTATTGCGACTTAAGTCCATGTATGACCGCAGTAAGGGGAAGCGTTTCAATCCCTAGTAGGGAGTGGAGTTTATTGCGACTAGTTGCTGACGTTCTTTGAGTTGTTGCATTTGTTTCAATCCCTAGTAGGGAGTGGAGTTTATTGCGACTTTCCCTCGATCTCAGATTGGTGCAGCAGGGCACAAAAGTTTCAATCCCTAGTAGGGAGTGGAGTTTATTGCGACACTTATTGCGACCCAGTCGGTCATCAGTTTTTGGCGCTCGGATGTTTCAATCCCTAGTAGGGAGTGGAGTTTATTGCGACTTATTTAGTTAAGGGCGATCGTTTTCGCGGCGTTAGCTCTACTGTTTCAATCCCTAGTAGGGAGTGGAGTTTATTGCGACCTCCTCAAACTTTTGAGGATGACATGAAAAATTCGTTTCAATCCCTAGTAGGGAGTGGAGTTTATTGCGACTAAACAATTTACTTTTTTTGTGGCTGAAAATGAACTTAGGTTTCAATCCCTAGTAGGGAGTGGAGTTTATTGCGACATTGAGCGACTTTCTCAAGTTCAACCCCAGAAAAAGTTTCAATCCCTAGTAGGGAGTGGAGTTTATTGCGACAATACTACCCGCAGCGGGGCAGCAATAATGAGTTTTCTTATTACTGTTTCAATCCCTAGTAGGGAGTGGAGTTTATTGCGACTCCAAAGCTCCACTCTGCCAGCATTCTGAGCGCTGGGTTTCAATCCCTAGTAGGGAGTGGAGTTTATTGCGACCCGAGTGCGCGCGTCGTTTTCGGCTTTATCGATTCCGTTTCAATCCCTAGTAGGGAGTGGAGTTTATTGCGACCAAAGTCCGGTAATTGAATCATTGCTCTAGCCTGTTTCAATCCCTAGTAGGGAGTGGAGTTTATTGCGACATTGGGAATTTATCAAGCAACAATCTGATTTAGGTTTCAATCCCTAGTAGGGAGTGGAGTTTATTGCGACAGATGGTACACTGCGGGAAACCAAGTCTGGCAAGTTTCAATCCCTAGTAGGGAGTGGAGTTTATTGCGACTTAATTCATGCCATTAGGTTCAGACCAATCTATAAGTTTCAATCCCTAGTAGGGAGTGGAGTTTATTGCGACGATACCCGAATGGTACTCAGCAGTACAAGTGCAAGTTTCAATCCCTAGTAGGGAGTGGAGTTTATTGCGACAGGGCATGATTGCGTCCCCCGCGCCGAACACCCCACGTTTCAATCCCTAGTAGGGAGTGGAGTTTATTGCGACTTGGCGATCGGCTCGGTGCAATTATCGATGCTGAAAGTTTCAATCCCTAGTAGGGAGTGGAGTTTATTGCGACCTGATTGTTATTTTGTGGAAATAGTGAGAGATTTTTGTTTCAATCCCTAGTAGGGAGTGGAGTTTATTGCGACTTGTACTTAGCGCGTCAGCGGTTGCGTTGTGGCTAACTCCCTTGTTTCAATCCCTAGTAGGGAGTGGAGTTTATTGCGACAATGCCAATCGCAAATCACACCGAATTAAAAGATGTGTTTCAATCCCTAGTAGGGAGTGGAGTTTATTGCGACATTTGAGGAAAAGCACAGCCAGGGCAACGACGAGTTTCAATCCCTAGTAGGGAGTGGAGTTTATTGCGACAATCGCAGATTCATTTTTCTCCTCCAAACTGATTCAGTTTCAATCCCTAGTAGGGAGTGGAGTTTATTGCGACATTTCCAGTCCCAACAAGCTCGCGCAAATAGATCCGTTTCAATCCCTAGTAGGGAGTGGAGTTTATTGCGACGCGCTCTCTGGCAGTGGATATTTACCAGAATTGGTTTCAATCCCTAGTAGGGAGTGGAGTTTATTGCGACTTTAGCCTGCCCCCTGGACAGGTAGGTTAAAGGTTTACAAGTTTCAATCCCTAGTAGGGAGTGGAGTTTATTGCGACAATCCCGCTTGGTTAGAGTACCCGAAACTTTTGTTGTTTCAATCCCTAGTAGGGAGTGGAGTTTATTGCGACATGAAGCTGCAATCTTTCTTGGTGATTCCGTTGGGTTTCAATCCCTAGTAGGGAGTGGAGTTTATTGCGACTTTTGAGTTTTACTTGGAACTCAAAAAAGGCAAATTTTGTTTCAATCCCTAGTAGGGAGTGGAGTTTATTGCGACTGGAAGTGCGGGTGAGACATTAATTGTCCATCAGGCGATCGGTTTCAATCCCTAGTAGGGAGTGGAGTTTATTGCGACAAACGAGCCTCCACTTTTACATGAAAGCCCGCACAGTTTCAATCCCTAGTAGGGAGTGGAGTTTATTGCGACGATAGAATCACGGGTCCTCAAGCAGTCCAACGCCTTCGTTTCAATCCCTAGTAGGGAGTGGAGTTTATTGCGACATGAAATGGGGCTTTATGCTCCAAGTTGCCAATCCTGGTTTCAATCCCTAGTAGGGAGTGGAGTTTATTGCGACAGCACCATGTCCACGAGCAGATGAATCGTTCCAATCTGTTTCAATCCCTAGTAGGGAGTGGAGTTTATTGCGACTTTATAAAACCAGGACAAGGAATAACAAATTGGATCATGTTTCAATCCCTAGTAGGGAGTGGAGTTTATTGCGACAATTTTAATATTTGGCTTGAAAAAGTTGCTCAATGTTTCAATCCCTAGTAGGGAGTGGAGTTTATTGCGACAATCCTCCCAGTCGGTGAAGAAAAGGCCACGCCGAGAGTTTCAATCCCTAGTAGGGAGTGGAGTTTATTGCGACTGTGCTCAGTTTTGAAAAATTTCAATGTAAAAACCAAAGTTTCAATCCCTAGTAGGGAGTGGAGTTTATTGCGACGCGGGAGTTGTGGGAGTTAAACACTAAATCTTTGTTTCAATCCCTAGTAGGGAGTGGAGTTTATTGCGACTTTCTTTTTCCGATGCCACGGAAGTGTCACCCAAGTTTCAATCCCTAGTAGGGAGTGGAGTTTATTGCGACCAGCATCCTTGTCGGGGGCTGGTTTTGCGTTACTAATGTTTCAATCCCTAGTAGGGAGTGGAGTTTATTGCGACTTGCAAAGCCTAAGCCAACAAGAATCAATAAGTTAAGTTTCAATCCCTAGTAGGGAGTGGAGTTTATTGCGACCCACGCCTGTTATTATTTCGCCCAGAATTAGAAATCCGTTTCAATCCCTAGTAGGGAGTGGAGTTTATTGCGACGTAGCCTAAGCAGTGGCAACGATGAATCGCTCAGTTTCAATCCCTAGTAGGGAGTGGAGTTTATTGCGACGTCAAAAACAGGAATCAGGAATTTGCAAGTGATGGGTTTCAATCCCTAGTAGGGAGTGGAGTTTATTGCGACCAGAGCGCGCTGCCAGATTGTTTGCCTTTCTTTTTCTGTTTCAATCCCTAGTAGGGAGTGGAGTTTATTGCGACTTGCGACCGAATTTTGTAAAAATCCGCCGATACTCCTCAGTTTCAATCCCTAGTAGGGAGTGGAGTTTATTGCGACTAAAGTATTCGCGAGGGTACTTTGCAAAGATTCAATCGGTTTCAATCCCTAGTAGGGAGTGGAGTTTATTGCGACTGGAACATTGGCAACTAAAGCGAGAAGCTTTGAGGCGTTTCAATCCCTAGTAGGGAGTGGAGTTTATTGCGACCCACGCTAACTCTTGCCGCATCCTGTTGATTATTGGTTTCAATCCCTAGTAGGGAGTGGAGTTTATTGCGACCCAGAGGCCAAAATTTCCCCCGGTGTCAGTCGCAAGTTTCAATCCCTAGTAGGGAGTGGAGTTTATTGCGACCTTGCCATCGCCACGGTTGGGGGGCTGTTCGTCGTTGGTTTCAATCCCTAGTAGGGAGTGGAGTTTATTGCGACGTCTTTGCGAAAGTTGTCGTATTCGTTTTTCTTGTAGTTTCAATCCCTAGTAGGGAGTGGAGTTTATTGCGACGCCGGTGTGTGAAACCATTGTTCTATTTGGTTTTCAAGGTTCAGTTTCGCCAACCTCCTCAGAGAATACCATTTCAGCTTTCGCTCTGTCAATACCATAGATCGCACCTCAACTTAAAATCCTTATCCAGCAACAGTCCTAGCGATTTCGCCAACCTCTTTTTCGGAGAGGGAGCATCAAACCCTTAATCTATATAGATTATAGCCTAAAAATTTGACCCCCCAAATTTTACACCTACAGGTTGGCGAATTTTTATGCAAAGAAAATAGTTCGATCGATCGGAACTACCCCACCAATGCGCTCAATTTTACCCTGACAGCAAGCGCACAACGGAAAAAATAGGATACTGTCCTCTGGGGGCTTGATGAATTTAGCCAAGCGCGATCGCAACTTAGCATACTGCGTTTCGCTCAAATCCGCACACTCAAACACACTGTACTGCATCCACTGCCCGTAGGATTTGAGAATTTTGTGAACTTTAGTCCGCCGCTTGTCTTCCGGGATATCGTAAGAAATCAGAATGTGCATAATTATTTCAAAACTAAAGGTGGATATTGGTCGATTTCGCCCATCAGATATTTCGCCAACAGTCGCGCTTGAATTTCAAAAGCTTCGCGATAAGTGCACTTGCGCCCCACAACAGGATGCTTGAACTCTGACTGTTTTTTCTTTTCGTACAGCTTCAGAAATTCCTTGCGCCCACCTTCTGAGAGTCGCACCACATTGCTCAGAGGTTCTACAGTAAAATCATTCGGAGTCAATATCCGATTGTTGATAGCATTTAAAATCACGCTATCGACAACTAAAGCCCGAAATTCCTCCATCAAATCAAAAGCCAGTCCAACGCGGCCGTAGCGCTGAACGTGGAGGTATCCTAAATAAGGATCGAAACCAACAATATTGATCGCACTTTGCACATCGCGACGCAAGAGAGTATAACCGAAATTCATCAAAGAATTTACTGAATCTATCGCCGGCCTGTGTCGGGGTTTAAAAACAAATCCCTCAGCGCGAATTAGTTGATTGAAAACTCCAAAATAAGCCGCACTTCCCGCACCTTCCAGCCCGCGCAGAGAATTTATATTATCAACTTTGTTCAGCTTGTTAATAACATTCTGAATTATAGTCATGGCTGGTTGCAAATTTAGTTCCGAATAATGACCTTGAGTTTTGTACAAACTGTAGCGGTAATTTTTCAACTTACCTCGAATAAATCCGCGAACAGCGTGAATAGCTTGAGGAGTTTCTCCAGCAGCCTTCCATTGAGCATCGCGGACGAAAATATTTTTGGTTAATTCCGGTTCTAGCGTGCCGAGATATTCCCCTATCTCCGAGATAAAAGTCAGGGAAATTTTGTGCTTAAGAAGTTCTGCAATCGCCGCTGGGGAAACAGTAGCCCGTCCCAAAATAACAATTGCGTCTAAATGAATTAAAGGCACTTCCTGCAATATTTTATTATTGCACTTTACCACAATGCGTTCGTCAATCTTGCCGATAAAAGCGTCATCTTGATTGATGTAAAGTGTTCCCATTTTTAAGTCCTCAAATTATATATTAGTTGTCTTTTGATTTGTGAGCTTGTCCGCCAGGGGATGCTTGGCTAGTCCGCCAGTCCGCCTGGGGTTTCATATCGTTTCCGTTTGGATTGGAATGATTTAACCGCAGAGTACACAGAGTACACAGAGGGAGAGAATATATATCTGAGTCATTCCGATGCTACCGGATTTGATATCAACCCCAGTTTCATAGCTCGAGTCGGTTCTAACCCTCGCCAACAATTGAAATAAACCCGCCCTTCCCCACGAGAAATACCCAATTAAAAACGATCCAATTTTTCAGTTAAAACAAACTGAAATTTATCAACTTAGCTGGCTTCTTGATAGCGAAGAATCTTGTTACTCACCTGGGGCAAACATTGAGTGTACAAACTGCATCCCTGACAGCGTTTACTGTAATTTGCAGGCGGCATTTTTCCAGTTCCCAACAAAACTTGAATAGCCGAAATAGTCACGACAGCCTCCTGTCTCAAATCCTCAGAAATCTCGACTTTTTGCCGCTGGTGCGACTGCGCGTAATAGACGTATCCGGTTTGAATTGTTTTCCCCGTCATCTCTTCCAAACACAAAGCTTGCGCGCACACTTGCAACTCGTCGTTATCCCATTCCCCCTTCTTACCGCGCTTGTATTCAACCGGATAAATCTCGCCATTCTCCGATTCAATCAAATCCGACTTACCAATCAGCCTGTAGCGTTCCGACTTCAGCCAAATCGCCCGAACTTGCCAAGTTTCATCGCGATTAAGTTCTCCCATAGTGTGAACCCGCTCGTGCAAACTCGTCCCTTCTATGGTATACTGATTTTCCGCAAATTCCCCCGCGCAAAACATCCGCCAGCAGCGGTGGGCGCAGTAGGAGTATTGGTTCAAAGATGCGATCGAAATGTAATCATCAGTATCATTCATAATCTCAATAATTTGTGCTTAAAATTCTTATTTGTCATTGCGATCGTCCTCGCGAAGCAATGACAAACCTAACTAAAACGTTGATTTCACCCTATTGGTTTCTGCTTCAATCTTGAGAATTTTTAACAAAAATCCGGCGCGTCATACCCATTCCCATCGGTGTTTTTCTCCCCAACCCGCAGTACAAGGAAAAATCAGCCAAAGCATTAATTTGTTTAATAGCCAACGGCTCCACATCTCCCAAGATTCGATAAGTAACTTCCCCAACAACTCCGATAAAATTGCTGTGATAATTACTCGTAACTTCTGTTTTGATATTGACAAAACTCGGAAAAAGTGCATCGAGGGACAGCGGAGAAATCTCAATACCGCTGTACTTGTTCCAGCGAGTGAGAAGCCTGTTAAAAACGCATTCTCTCGTGGGCAAAACTGAATCAAATTTCCCTTGACGAAAAGATGTCGGAGTAGCGAGGCTGAAGGCGATCGCTCGATTAGTGTCAGAAGCTCGATCGTACAATTGAGAGTAATCGCAAGCATTAGCCCAAGGCATATCTACTTGTGGCGTTCCCAAAATCTTAGTAATCAACAAATCAGTAGGGCCCAGATGCCACGGTTTTGAGGGATTAAGATTCAGCCAAAGCTGAGTTAATTTACCAAATAGAGAGTCATCAAGAAGAGTAATTCGCCACCAACAAAGGGTATGTTCGGGAATGGGTTGCGAGTGCTCCCATTGCAAGGAATGGTGTTTTTTGAAAGGGCATTTTTTAGTTTGTAAAGGGCTGAGGGTGAAAGCTTTATCTGCTGCAGCTTCGTGGAGGTAGTTGCCAAGTTCTTTGTCAACGGAGCTCACAAGGGTGAGAAAGAGGGCGTGCAGGTGTCTTCCCGTTAGGTATCCAGGGGATATTGGGGAGAGTGGGAGGAGGTTGAGGATCAGGCTGTGCGGCATAGTTTGCTAGCTCATTTGTTGGTATGGAAAAAAGAAAATTCACAGGATTTGTGCAAGGCAAAAAAAACCGGGTTTTTAACTAATCCGCAGGTAACAACGAAGGATTTTCGTAAAAACCCGGTTTCTGCCCCCGTGCGTAAATCCTAAATCAGTAAGTTTATAGTGAAAATTTTAGTTCTCACTGCGAACCTTTTTGAAATTTAATTTGTCCGAAAGCGATATTCCATACAGGCTGGAATTCTGAGGTTTTCAAACTGGTAATGTTGACCGCGAATTTTGATATTTTGAATCAAACTTACTGGCGGCATATTCACCACGTCGTAGCTGAGGACTTGATGGGAAAACATCACATCTAAGGGATTGAGCAAATAAGGGAAAATAAAGTCGCCATTTTTGCGATTATCGCCATTGCCCATTTCTTCAGTCGTTAACTCAGCTTTGCTCATCCACTTTCCCAGACGAATCCATTTCGCCAGTTTCAGAGGCTTTTCTGAGATTATGAAAAACTCAAATTTGCTTTCAGGAGCAATTTCTTTGGTTCTGCCAAAACTGGGGATATTTTTCTGGGTTTTTTCCATCTCAACGTGATAGTTGTTGTTGGCGTATTTCCAAGTATTGAGAGTGGAGGAGTGAGAAATAGAACGCCCTGGAGTTACATAAATCCCCTGTTGGTTGAGCGCCGTTAAATGCTGCTCGTATTTAGGAATTTGTTCGGGACAAAAATAGCGATAGGAATCTTCTTCAGCCACGGTGGTGGAATAGATGGCGCTATCCACCAAACCGAGGGCGTAACAAAGTGCGTAATTGTGAATTACTGGCTCTGTTTCGTAAAGTCTCCCTATCTCGCGAGTTGCAAAATAAAGGCTGTCGTGCAACTCGATTTGACAGCGATAAATCCAAGTCATTGTTGTTACTCCGTTGCTGCTGTAGATCCTGCCTTACCCTTGATATGCTTCTTCGCGTAAGCTTTAGCTTCATCATCAGCTTTTTTCAACATCTTTTTGAGTTGATCCTCATTGCCAATAATAGCTTTTATTTCTGTCATTAATGGCGTAAACTTATCCCCAATAAAGTCTTGATGCACGATAAATTCCTCAGACATTAATATTTCGATAGCAGCGCTAGCAGCGGCAATTACATCATCTTCATTGAGAGGGTTGTTGGAATTAAGTTTATCGTCAACCTGCAATTTGTCGTAAATTGCTTGCGTCCAACGGAGGTTGCTGGTAATTTCGCCGTCAGCAAATACAACACCAATTAACTCATTTCTGACTCTACCTGTGCGGGTGGTTTGAGCGCCATAGTGCCGCGTTCTGAGGATGTTGTTGAAAACATACAAAAAACTAGCTTCCGTAGGGTCTTTTAGGGTGACAATGCTAGGAAAGAAAATCTGAGGTTTGATGTGGTCTTGCTGATTGATGCGACTGGTTACTTCTCCAACTTTTGAACCAGATTCACCTTTGGATGCCATTGTGCCATTTTCAAAGGGAGCGTTGAGGGTAAAAGTCTCGTGAGATTCGTCAAAAGCGGTAATTGAAAATGCTGTGTCAACTACGACTTTTGATTTCTCTGAACCAGAGTCACCGATCGCAAATCCGTAGATAATGCAATCAGGGTTATTCATGGCAAACTTGACATTATATTCGCAATCTTCAGCGGTCATCAAACCGTAGTTACGCAGCAACTCGCGACCGACTAAACGTTCTGGTGTAGATTGCTTGCGCTTAAACATGGTCAGGCGGCTGATTGGTTTTTGGTCTTGAATTCCTGACCTCACCCGCGCTTTATTCAGTTCTCCATCTGTTTGAAATAGGGGATAAGATTCTGTGACTCGCACAGTCAGAAAATGTACATATTTTCCCATTGGTTTGTAAGGGATGTTAGTGTGGAAAAATTTAGAGTCAACTGTTTTCAAGAAAGTCATGATTTGTGTCCTATGTAAAAATGTTAGTTTTGTTGTTTGCGTGTAGCGGATCGAACAATAACTTCAGCTTTAATCCTCACCTTCTTCCTGAGATACGTCAGGAGATTTGTCATCTCGCGCGCGATTTTCCTTATCATTCTCTAAACGGTAAAGAAATTCGCAGGTATCTCGGATTAGGTTGATTTGGCGACCAGCTAAACGGGCCCGATCGCCTGCAAACGATTTCTCAAATACCTCCTCAACAAAGTAGCGAGCAAACTCTAAAATTGCCTCTCGTTCTTCCTCCCGCTTGCTGAAAATCCAGCGTCCTTCAGCAGTAGAAGAGTGAACGCGATCCATGAGTTTTGAAACTTCCGCAGCAACAGCCAACACTAAAGATTCATTTTGAAAACTGCGATCGGCTTCCAGGATAGTTTTAGAGGTAATATCAATCGGTTTCAGTACAGCATTTGCCTTGGGATTGTATCGCTTATTTGCACGGTAGAATCTGCGATACAAATCCGTGAGTTTTTGGGGGTGGTTTAAGCTTGATGCGGTTGTCACAGTCAATCTATCCTCTTCATGATTATAGTTGGCATAGGAGTCAAAACAAGGGTAAAAATGATAAGCATAAAGCTTGATTTTTTGAATTGATGCCGTTTCATTTTTCTGTTTGCGAACCCATTGATTTAGGTAGCTAAACACATAAAGCGGGCTGGTTTCAAAATCCTTGGCGAGTTCAGTTAATTTACCCCAGTTGGAGTCATAGCCGGACTTCCCCTGTTTCGCATTAACATCAAGGTGAATGGCATAAGCCGCAGTTAAGACATTTAAAGGTGCAGGATAAGATTTGCCGTTTTCCTCCCAACCTTCTAGGATATAGTCGAGGCGGAAGCGATCGCGCTTCGTCAATACCCTAAAAGCTTGGGGTACACTGTCAAGAAATACGGTTTCTTCAAATTCTGCACCGTCGTTAAAAGGCGGAATTGGCGACTCGGAAACTACGGTTTTGACATCTAGAATCATGGGAAAAGCAAAAGCTAGCCAAGCTGGCATTACCCAAGATTCGGTATCAGTTGCATCTCGGCCGGGCGGAAGCGCCATGAAGTAAAATGTTAGGGGTTGGTCTTCGGGATAGGAAAGTTTGAAGGTGCGGTCTTTTCCTGGTTCGATGTTTTCATCTATGAGGAAAGCATCGATGCTTTGGTAGCGATCGCGTCCAAAATTTGCTTGCAAATCCTTGCTGATAAAATGATTGCGAATGCTGGTATCAAAGCGGCTTTGGGCAATGCTAGTGTAGGCTTTTTGCAGAAACTTATTTGTCTCTGGGGTGAAGTAATATGTGGGATAAAAATAGAGATATCGATATTTCCCATCTTCAAATTTTTTGCCCACAGCTTGAGTTTGATTCATTAAAATTTGCCTCAGCATCATTTCCAAACCTGCAATACTAGAAATATTGCGTTTTGCGTTAGAACCTCCCAACATTTGTTTGTTAGTGTAAACTTGAGGCGTGAACAAAACGGCTGATTCCATTTGTTCTGTCACCGTGTAAGCTGAATGGGAAATTGAACAGATTAACTGTCTTCCTCTACCCTGTTTCTTAGCGAGTTGGTAGCGTTCCAACTCATCTAAAAATACGTCACTGGATGCTGTGTCCAATGGTGTCTTTCCCGGTAACATGACAACCCGCGTTACCCACAGCCGCAAATCGTCCCAACCGTCGGGCAATTTGTACTGTGAAAGAATGGGTTTAATCATTTGGGAAATGTGGGCGATCGCCTGTTCGCAAACTTCCCGCACATCCTCAATTCCTGGGTGATGTTCTAGGTACTTTGCTGCTAAATAGTACCATTCGTAAGGAACGCCGCCTGTATTGCCTTTTAGTTTAAGTTCTTTGAGGCTTTCATTAATCCGTTGAATTTCTCTTAGGGCTGGTAGATAGTCGGACAGGTTCCAAAACTTAGCAATTTCATCGACAATATCTAGATGAGTTAGGGCGGGTAGTTTTTTGTCTTTCTTGCGTGCCGCTTCGATGGTATTAACCTGTTCTCCCCAAATCTTGCGACTCACTAAGTCCCCAAGCTCAGCAATCTGATCTATCCGAATATCGTCGTCAAAGTTGAATTTATAATCAGCAGACAAAACATCCTGACGCTGAAATTTTATCAGATTATCGCTGCGACTTTTGGCAACAGAGTTTTTTCCTATTTTGAGAATGCGTAAAGTAGCATCAACAGCAACTAGCATCAACTCTGACGTATCAAAAAACAGGTTATAATACTCGGCATATTTCATGCCTTTACCATCTCTACCAAAACCAGTTTGTCGCCGTTGCAATTGTCCGGCGCAGAGTTGTTTAATCTTGCTAACTACTCGTTTGGGTAAGTCTACAATTGAAATAGCAGGAGCATCCGATCGAGCTAAGTAAATTACACCTGTGGGTAAGTAAAGCAGTGGTTCATAGTAGGTGCGATCCTCGGTATTCAGCGCCGTATGCACTTCCATTAAAGCGTTATTGACGACGTTAGTAAGTACGCCTCTGTTTTCAGCGATGCTGTGATAAGTAAATTTTAATTGCCCGCCGCTGAGGCTGTGGATTAACTCATTGAGTCTGGTATTTTCTGCATCTTGGGGATGTTTGATAATAGATGCTAGGGAATCTGCTAAACAGGTTAAATCTGAGAGACTGCGGAGTGTGCGATCGCGCAAAACTGGATTTAACCCAAATTCTGAAAAATTCCAGTTAGTATCCCAACGCCGTTGAGCGTTGTAAGCAAGGCAGAGCAAGTCGTCAATGTATTCTCGATAAGCATCTGGATCGTCGGGATTGATGAAGCTATCTATTCCTAACTGTCGCACTTTTTCATCAATAATTTGACGGTGCTGTTCTAGCGGTAACTTGCGGCAGTCGTTGGGGACATCGGGGAATTTTTCAAAGTCGTGGAGAATAAATCCAGCAATTACTAACCGCCGTTCTTTTTCTCCCACCGCTCGCCGCACGGTGGTATCGAGTTTTTCTAACCGCTGTTCAATTAAATTAGCGGGAAATAATCCATTTAGTAGGTGAGTATTTAGGGACTGATCGCCTGCATTGTCCCGCCTAACATTCTCTTTTCCTTTTTGCCGATCGAGTTCGTCAAAAAATTTGCCGCCTTTGGCTGTGACGCCAATGGCAACTCGCAGCAGATTTGGCAAGACATATTCTGCGAAATCTGCCATGACGCGATCGCCCGGATTTTGGCTCTGAATGGCTTCTCGCAAGAGTTTGAGGGTTAGTAAGTCGCGAGTTTGAGGTTCGATTGTGCGATCGGACGTTTCAAAGTTTGACCCCAATTCTTCATCTTGCAGCCAGTCATCATCTCCATCATCTGCATTATGCGATCGATCTGAGTTCACATTCACTTGGATATCGAATAATGAGAGTTGTATGTGCTCTTCGTTTTCTGGTTTTTGACGTTTTTTAGCCATTTTGCGCCTCTAGGGAGTCTATATAAGCTGTGATTTGCTAGATCTAAAAAAGATATTTGTGCAAATTTTGTTTGACATGACTGAAGAAGAAGGGGGCTGTGAACTTATTAACTTTCAGCCCCCAAAAATAGTTATGCAGCTAATCTCACGAAGGTTTTGGGTCTCACGTAAGATGGTTGAGGAAATAGATCCAGTTCTAGCTGTTCATACTCGACGCATTGCTGAATTTCCTCGAACTGCTCAGCCTCACCATCAGCAACAGTAGGCTGCTCAGATGTGTAAAGTCGCAGATCGAAGAGTTCCAACTGTATATAGTTCTCCATTTACCGAAACATCCATTGATATTGTTTCTGAATAGAGGCTTTTACTCTCAGAAAGGTATGAATTACGTCAGAAAAGGTTTGAAATGCCGTCCAACGAGTCTCCGTCCTTGTACTCAAGCGCTGAAGCCATCCTTGTTGGATATCGTAGCACAGCATTTATGAATTCAACGTCGGAAGACCATAGGATTTTTATTGTGTCCCCCATCTACTACCAAACCTTGTACAATCATTAAGGAGAACCAGAGGATTTGCCTCTAAAGTGATGGACAGGCTTAAGCAAGCCCTACCAGGGATTGAAACTTCCGACGTTGTAGTCAGGCGTTTACGCCTTCCTGCCCATCCTTGCAAGCTATAGCCTGATATGGACAAAAGCCTGCAAGTCTCCAAAACCCCTATCAGGGCTTGACTTTCTACGCAATCCATATTTCATCCCCCTTACTCTTGAGCCAGTGGGCCAGCGTGTCCACAAGCAGTGCCGATTGCCCAAAGGCGATCGAATAAGGTGCAGTCGTATCGTGGAAACTGTACCGATCGCAAATCGGATAAATCTGAAAGTGCATCGGCAGTCGCAGGCGCGATCGCACTTCAGCCACCGGATAGCGCAGCACATAACAAACCAATGCTTGCTTCTTCAAACGCTTGTTGATTTCCCCGATCCAATAATTCTCAGGTTGCACAACCTCAATCCCCGTCAAAACCTGAACTTTCCAAGCAGCAGCATTTTCCTCTAATTTTCCCGAATAAGTAAATTTCCAATTCAGTCTTTCCTCCCGATAACTACGCAACTTCAAAAAAGCAAGACAATGTTTAAATCGACCTTTGGCAATTGGTTGCCCAAGGCGTTCCGATGTCTCGTTCAACATTCGCATAAATGCAGATTCCGTCATCGGTTCTATTTCCAAATTGCTCAAAATTCCTGGTAAATCGTAAGTTTTAAATTTGTCTGCCTCATGGGAATCGGTTAAATCGCAAATGCCGCATTGCAGGGGACTAGAACCTCGAAAACTGCTAGCATCTTCAACTATTGGATTTCCTGTCTTATTACCCGATCGCTCTTGCCACTCTTTGCCCCACTGTTTAATATTACCGGCCACTTTCCCCAAGCTAGTTTTAAATGCTTTTTGAGCAGCTTCCTGAAAAGCTTTCTGACTTAATGCGTACGGCTGCTTAATTGTCCTGTGTCCTAATTCCCAGCAAAGTTGAACAGACTGTACCGCACCCCAACGCGAGTAATATCCCTCAAAATTGTTGATTTGGCGGTAGTTTTCGCGAATTTGTTGATAGAAAAAAGGACGCTCGTAAATTCCGTTAGACTCTAAAGTGGCAGTCTCACCCGAAAACAAGCGTTCGACTAAGAAATTAGGGGTGAGTGCGATGGCTGTGAAATTTTTAAACTGAATAAATTCTCCATTGCGATCGCACCCATCGTGTCGCCCCAACCTTCCCAATCTTTGGATGAAGTTGCCCGCATCGGCGGATTCAAAAATTAGCAAATTGATTTTGAAGTCTACCCCGACATCAATTGTGCTAGTACCGAGAACTAAGTCTGACGAGAGCGATCGCTCTTTTTCCGTCTTTCCCGACAACCCGGTATTTTCGCCAACAACTAAACCGTGAGGCGCGAACAATTCCCGAAAAAATGGTGTCAGCCGCTTGACGGCAGCAATTGAATTCAGGATAATCGCTCCTTTACTGCCGGGATTGTGTTTAAAGTGAGTCAGGATGAGATTTGCGCTGTCCTTCAGCCAATTTTCAGAAGCTTTTGAAGTTGGTTCTAGGGAAACAAAAGTCAGCGTACTTTCCCTCAATATCTGCCGCCAGGAGTCTGTTTTCAACTGTTCGATTTCCGCAGGGCGATCGGGAAACTGATATTTGCCTGCTTTTAAAGGGTCGATAGTTTGACAGCGAAAACCTGCTGTTTCTAGTCTCTTAATTAATTGCTCGTCAGGAGTTGCTGACAGAAATACAAACTTTTTCCGGCGGTTTGTATTGCGAATTAATAACATGGTATTGATGACGCTGGCAATCTGGGGAGCCGCAAAAACATGAAATTCATCAAAAATGAATAGGTTAAAATCTTTGTCGATGCGACCCCACAGTTTATCGGGGCTATCTTCAGAGCTTAAATACGCTCCTCGGTGCAGATAGTGCAAGATATCAGGGTTAGTTAATAAAATCTCTGATTGACCTGTGCGAGATGCGATCGCGGCTGCTTTTCTCAATCCTTCATTTTCTGCATAGATTTCTAATTCCGAGCCGCTGAGTCGCACCACGCGAGGTTGATGTTTGGGCTGGAATTGTTCGATATAGTGCTTAAATTGAGTCTCCTGATCTCGCGCCAGTTCATTTGTAGGATACAGCCAGATTGCACAACAAAATATCTGCAATGTTTCTAAAGCAGCGGCTAAACTTTTACCGTCGCCAGTCATCGCGGTATTAATAATGACATCAATATTTGGATCACGAATTGCCTTTAAAGTTTCGAGTTGATGCCAAGAAAGTGTCCAACCTTCCGGTAATTTGACTCCCTGGGGAATCTCCGCAGCGGGACAGGAATAAACGGATTTGAGGGTAATTTGGTAGTCGGACATATGCTGAAAGTGTGTCCGTAGAAAGTGGATATTCCCCATATTGACACCGACAATAGAGATAATCAACCCTGTACCAAGATAAAGTGTCCGTACATTTATGAGTCGCAAAGGTCAATCGATCACCCTATCGGTTTCTGAACGAGATAAAACTGAGTTGGAAGCCTTGGCCCAAGAATTCGGGAAGACGTGGGGCGATCGCCCGAACATTTCCAAACTGATAGAAGCGATCGCCCGCCGCCAACTGACGATCGCCCCCAACCACGACTGGCCGCAAACCCGCATCCAAGCCCTAGACATCGCCCGACAGCAATTGCTTGACTTGGGCAAAATTGATGAAGCGCTGGCAATTGCCGAATTGTTGAGTTCTCGCAGCGAACTCACTCTCCCTTTCCGGGCTGAAATCGATCAATTTTTGAGCAACCCCTTACCTGTTTGGCGGCAAAAAATCGACCATTTTATTCACAGACAGCAACCTTTTCGCCTGTCTTACCGGGATGCAAGCGATCGCCTTTGGCATTACACCATCTTGCACGCTCGCATTGTCCCCATTGAAAAGCGACAATATTTAATGTGTCGCTGCGAAGAATCTGAGGGAAATCAAGACGTACCCGAACTCAAACACAACTGGACGCTACTCCTGCATCGCATTGAAGATGCTGCGGTGATTTCGGTCGATCGACCTTGGCTGCCAGATTTAGCCAGGATTCCCGTAGAATTTCATCTATCCGGCAGACTTGCTTTTAATTACAGACGCAAGCAGGAAGATGAGGAAGTCGGCGAAGCAGAAGGCGATCCGCCTATCAGGCGAGTGATTCGGAATATCTCAAATACTTTCTGGTTTTTTCGTGAAATCTCTCCTTATTGGGAAGATTGCGTCATTGTCTCGCCGGATAACGTGCGCGATCGCTTCCAACAAAAACTGATCGCCCTCTGCCGCCAGTACGACATCAAAATCCGCGATTAGAGGACTTGGAAGTACCGAAAAACGCACAGGGGCTCAAGAAACCGGGTTTTTCGTAAAAAACCCGGTTTCTGAGAACCCGCCCACCAGTCCAAAAAAAAGCAGCCCATTATAGGCTGCACATCGAAAAAACCGTTGTTTTGTTAGAGGAGAAAACTTTAAATCGAATTCAAGTCGCCGTTATATCAAGTCTCAGGGACTCCGGCGGGCGATCGGCTGCCAACCAATTTCGCCATCTTTATCTACCGCTGACTCACCCTACATTGCTGCTGAAAGTTCATTCACCATTCTTACCCTGCCTCTGAGCACTGCCCGCAGCAGGCGGTTGACACAGCCTCTATCTTCGTCATTGAGGGACTCGTCCAAGGTAGCGGCCATCAAACCGTAGCGATCGGCTAAAGTTAAAACGCCCGTGTCGCTGACAGAAGCGATGATTTCAGAGATAGCGCCGGGGAGGAGTTGTAAGCAGTTCATGGCAGTGCGGTTGAATTCGATATATTAATCATGCTCTGGTTTCCTCAAAAGATCAGTGATATTAATTAGGTTCCGAAGGTGATTATTTGGGGTGTACGTAAGTGATCCCAGTGGAATGAATTTGTGATGCGAATCACAGCGCCAAAGGTGGCGCGGGCAGTTCCATAGCAGGCTAACCTTTGGTAGGACGCGGGATCGATGGCGTTTCGCTAAAATGATTTAATCTGTCAATCAGTTTAATTTTTACCCCAGTACCGAAAATGCTTGATTTTCTCAATCCCATTTTGGGCCGATCGCCCGATCGCATCAAAGCCAATGTAGAAATTTACACTTGGCAAACCTGTCCCTACTGCATCCGGGCCAAAACCTTGCTGTGGTGGAAAGGCGTAAATTACACCGAATACAAAATAGACGGCGATGAAGCAGCCAGAAATGCAATGGCCCTACGCGCCAACGGAAAGCGCAGCGTGCCCCAAATCTTTATTAACAACCAACACCTCGGCGGCTGCGATGACATTCACAAACTTGATAGAGATGGAGAATTAGATGCCCTACTAGCTCAACCAGCAGTTTAAATAGTGTTCATAATAGGTTCGTAGTGAGAACTTTAGTCCTTAAATGCTTAAATAAAGGACTAAAGTCCTCACTACGAACCTTTAGCAAATTTACCGAGATTGTCTTGCCGCCATTTAGCATCTGTACGCCTGTTTGTGAGCAATTCTAAGACCCGAATCCCGTTATTTGGCAGCGCCAACAATTTTTGTTTTAACTGCTCCCAATCGTCGATTATCTCGTGTTCCACGCCGTAAGTTGCACACAACTGAGCAAAGTTGATATCCTGCGGCGTGGCAAAAAACTCTTCAAAGGGCGGGTCAAATTTGGCAACTGGCAACATTTCAAAAATTCCGCCACCGTTGTTATTAATTAAAACAATTGTCAGATGACCGACAAATTTGTTTTGAATTAAAAAACCGTTTGTATCGTGCAAAAAAGCTAAATCGCCTGTTAGCAATATGCTGCTTTGATTGCGGTGGGCTACTCCCAAAGCTGTTGATAGTGTGCCGTCGATGCCGTTAGCGCCGCGATTGACAAATGGTTTTATTTCTAAGTTGTTCGGCTTCCAGAAAAATTCGACATCTCGCACCGGCATACTGTTAGCAATAAATATCGGTGTTCCAAGCGGCAAAATTTGGGAAAGCAGCCAGGAAACTTTGGGTTCGATTATGTTGTTAATTTCTGATATTTTTTGGTCTATTGTTTGTCTGACTTGGATTTCGGCGTGGCGCCAAAGTTGGAGGTATTCGTTTGATGGCGAGGTTTGAACCCCCCCTAGCCCCCCCTTGGTAAGGGGGGGGACTGGAGAGGTTGGAACTCCCCCTAACCCCAGGGCTGTTTCATTCTCTTGTAGGGGCTGCCCCCCGTGGCTGCCCCGATCTTGAACCCCCCCTAACCCCCCCTTGGTAAGGGGGGGGACTGGAGTTAATTTAGTTCCGAGATTAGTTGCTAGGTTTTCTACGGAGGTTCGCAGGTGAATTGTTTGGCCGTGTAGGGGATCGAAGTTGTGGTGGGCTGGGTCGATTATGTAGCGTTTGGGTTGGGTTTTGTCTAGCCAGTTTCGCAGTTCTTTGCTTGTGGGTAAGTCTCCGATTTGAATGGCGATTTCTGGTCTTAATTTTTCTGCTAGTTCGCGGTTTCGCAGGATTGTATCGTAGGTGGAAATTAGATGGGGGTTGAGTTGGGCGCGGTTTCTTAAGGGCGATAATCCTTCTGCTAAAACTGGCCAGTTTAATAGTTGGGAAATTCGGGCGATCGCACTACAATACTTTTCTGCATCTTGAGGCTGGGCTACTCCTGCAATAATTATCCCTCTGCTACACTTCTGCCATTGTTCCATTGCACTTCCTACTCCCCCCCTTAACAAGGGGGGGCTGGGGGGGGTAGAGGTTTCTGCTACAACAATCGGTTCTAATCCTGCAAAAAAATATTCGATATCAAATTGTGTTTCTAAGGATTGTACCGCCGGATCTGGAACGGGTACCAGCGGATCGCGCAGGGGGATGTTGAGGTGGACGGGGCCGGGAGTTGGAAATTGCGATCGCTCGATCGCATACATTACTGTCTGTCGCAGATAGCCTAGCATTCCTAATTCTGCTGAAGGGATTGCTAATTCGGCTTGCCAGTTGGGATAATTGCCATAGATTTTCACTTGATCTATGGCTTGTCCGGCGTGACAGTCGCGGAGTTCGGGAGGTCTGTCTGCTGTGAAAATTAGCAGCGGAATTCGACTTTCTCTTGCTTCTATTATCGCAGGGAAAAAGTTGGCTGCAGCGGTTCCAGAGGTACAAATTAGTGCGGTTGGTACACCGGATTTTTTGGCTATTCCTAATGCAAAAAAACTTGCCGATCGCTCGTCGAGTATGGGGATAGTTTCTATTTGATTATTTTGGGCGAAGGCTATTGTTAGCGGTGCCGATCGCGAACCAGGACAAATTACGGCTGTTGTTAGTTTCAGTCGCTGCAAAGTCTCGGCTATTATGGAAGCCCAGAGGGTGTTTGTGTTCCGAAAGTCAAGCATTTTGTTGTTTTGGCGATCGATGGTATTTTTATGAGATATAGCCTTTCTCAAGCGCGGTGAGGTATGCCCTATGCCCACGGAGGCCTATGCCCTATGCCCACGGAGGCCTATGCCGGATAGTATTTCATATGAGAGCTTGAAAGGCTATATTCCTAAACTAAAGCATTTAAAAGTGCCTGCAATTTTAGCTGAATTTCTGCTAGTTCTTTTTCGGGTTCCGAACCTGCTACAATACCAGCGCCAGCATAGAGTATAGCGCGAGATCCGTCGATTAATGCCGATCGGATGCCCACGGCAAATTCACCGTTACCGCTGCGATCGATCCAGCCCAGGGCTGCTGCATACAAAGAGCGATCGTAGCTTTCGCAAGCACGAATTTGCTGTAGGGCAATATCCCTCGGCAGGCCTGCCACCGCTGGTGTTGGATGCAGTTGTGCTAAAATTTTTAACAAGTGAATATCTACGGGAATTCGAGCAGTGATTGGTGTCCACAAATGCTGAATATTTGACAGTTTCAGCAGTTTCGGCAGCGGGGAAAAGTCGGGTTTTATACCGAGAGTCAAAAAGCGATCGACTATAAAATCAATCACAACTTGATGTTCTCTAATATCCTTTTCGCTGTTCAGTAAACCTTTGCCTAAATCCGCATCTTCCACCTCTGTTTTTCCCCTTGGCGCAGAACCGGCTAAGGCATATGTTACTAACTGATTGTTGTAAATGCTGATTAACCGTTCGGGACTGGCACCGATAAATTGCTGACCTTTGCCGTTACTGGTGGAAAATACGTAGCAACCTGGATAGGAAAGGCGCAAGTTGTTTAAGGAATCTATTAAATTAAAAGGTGTTGGAGAAATGACATTTATGGCTTGAGACAACACAAGTTTACTGAAATATTTAGAATCGATCGATTCTAAGGCGGATTTTACAGATGTTTTGAATTGAGCCGCATCATTGACAGGGATTTGTTTTAAAGATATTGGAATGTTGCTATTGCTAGTTTTTTTAATATATTTTAGAGAGGCAATTTTGTTAATTTCTAACCAAATATTTTCGGCAATATTTTTAATATTTATATCTCGGCTGATGATGGTATTCGCGACCAGCGTACAGCTATCTTTTAGGCGAGTAATTTGCCATTTTGGTAAAAATATGGTGGCCGGTGGAAAGTAAGAATTGGTGGCGAAATTTTCATCGAAAAAAGCAAAGCTACAAAAAAAGTGAGGCCCGCTGAAGGGCAAGCGTTCTGTACCGATGGTAATTGTTCGAGCAAGACAAGATTGAATAAAATTTTGAGTGAGGGCAAATCGATCGCTTCCCGCTGCTGTGAAATGGATGGTGGAATCTAGGGCGGCGATGGCAAAACTATTGTCTCCAAGAGGGTCTCTTTTTTCAAAATAAAAATTTCTGCCGTCGGGTGCGGCAATTTCTTGCAGTACCGCTAGCGGATCGACGGGGGAAATCTCCTGAGAAATACTAACTATTTTTGTTCGATCTTTTTCTGTTAAAGACTGCTGACAATCTAACAGAAACTTATGCAGTTGATTGCGGTCTTGCAAAATATTAGGGCGGTGCGGTATTACTGTCATGAAATCGAGAATAGCAGATTTGTCAGAAAGAGTGCGGTTTTGTCCCGCTATAACCCAATGCGCGATTGATAAGTCGGCGGTTGAAACCGCTTCTTGTCAAATCAAACGAAGTCCGCCTCCGCGAACTGAAGAAGATAGCGTAATTTTAACCGCCCACTCTTCAACCCCTCTGAGCTCGGGTTTTGTTTGTATAGACGCGGTTTCTAGCGCCCAGTCTTCTGAGCCCAAGCGTAGGGCGCTAGAAACCCTATTTCGATCTAACCACGGTCTGGGTCGATCGCAAAACATGACCTTTCGAGTTTCCCGACAGTTGGGACAGGCTGCGGGCAAAAAACAGACGATCCTGTTCTAGGTCTGCGCCAAAGCGCGATCGACCGAAACATTTAGACATAAAACTTAAGATTGAGCGGCTAAGTCTGGGCTTCGCCTGCGATCGACCCCGCAGAGGTTGACTGGCGGGCATTCTCGGGCGCGCCAGAACCCACAAAGGCGATCGACGGATGCCGGAGGCGCACTCAAGCGGATGGGGAGCAGACATTCTTCACCAATAAAATTGTAAAATTACCAAGCTGCTATCAATTGCATCAAGTTTGTGTAATGACAACAAAGATAATTGAACGTCCAAATAGTAAATTGTGGCTGGCCGCAATCAAGCCGCCTATGTACAGTGTTGCGGTGATTCCTATTTCAGTAGGAACTGCAATAGCTTTTGCCGAAACTAAAACGATTAATTCGTCAATCTTTTCGACATTTTTAATGTCAGCCATTTTAATTATAGCATGGCTGAATCTCAGTAATGATGTATTTGACTCGGAAACAGGCATCGATAAAAATAAAGCGCATTCCGTAGTTAACTTAACCGGAAATAAAGCTTTAGTTTTCTGGATTGCCAATTTATTTTTAGCCGTTGGAGTGTCGGGAATCTGCGCTATTTCCTGGTGGCAAAAAGACCCAACAGTAATTTTGCTAATTGTTTTGTCTTGCGCCCTCGGCTATACCTATCAAGGGCCTCCGTTTCGTTTGGGCTATCAGGGTTTAGGCGAAATAATTTGCTTTTTTACCTTCGGGCCTCTAGCTTTAGCTGCTGCTTATTACAGTCAAACTCAAACTTGGTCTGCGACTAATTTTGCTGCTTCGATAATCGTGGGAATTACTACGAGTATCATCTTATTTTGTTCGCATTTTCATCAAGTTGATGACGATTTGGCGGCGGGGAAAAAATCACCGATTGTCCGGTTGGGTACGAAAAAAGGTGCGCTGTTGTTGCAGTGGTCGTGCGGCAGCATTTATGCTTTGACTGTGCTGTTTGTGGCGTTGCAAATGTTTCCAATTTGGACGCTGTTGATTTTTGGGAGTTTGTTTTTTGCGATCGACCTTTCTGGCCATGTCGCAGAGTATCACGACCAACCGGCAAAGGTCAGCAACTGTAAGTTTATTGCAGTCGCGCTGCATTTTTCGAGCGGATTGCTGCTGGCGCTGGGGTTTGTGTTGTAGTTCGGGCGATCGAGAATTCCGGTAAAATGGAGGTATGGTTTGCTAAGTTGAGGGAGTTGGCGGAGTTGGTAAAGTTGGGCGACTTCTCAAAATCTTCTTTAGTTTAGCAATCCTTACCTCACATTACATCGTAAAAAAAGAGAATTAAATCATGAGTACGCAAACAGAAATTAGCAAAATATTGAGCTTAGAAGAAATTTTTCGCCTATATCCTGATGAGTGGGTGCTCATTGTCAATCCTGAATTAGATGAAGAATTAAACGTGATTCGAGGGGAAGTTTTAGCCCATGCAACAGAACGCGATGAAATTTACAGTAAGCTTTCATTAAGGAAGGGAAAATCTGTCGCAATAGAGTATACTGGCTCGATACCTGATAACATAGCAGTAATGTTGTAACGAAAATGCCAGATTATCAGAAAGTTTACCGTTTGTTGCGTTATGGCCAAAATTTGCTAGCCGTCCAAGCAACTGTTGGCAGTAGAGAAGGTGGCGATTTTGTGCGGGTGCGTTTATTGGTAGATACGGGTTCTAGCTTCACAATATTGCCAGTTCAAGTGTTACAAAATTTGGGTTATGATACTGGCAATCCTTTACGCAGGCAAGAATTAGTTACAGGTCAAGGAAGAATCTACATTCCTGTAATTAACGTATCTTGGTTTAATTGCGTGGGTAAACTAATAGAAAATTTTGACGTAGTTGCCCACGATATACCGCCAAATATCCGCATTGACGGTCTTCTTGGTATGGACTTTCTTACTCGTTTTCAGGCAGTTATTTCTGTTGGCAATGCGGAAATTAGATGTCAGTAAATACGGCACTTATAGTAAGAATTGTACATGGAAAGATTTAACAATTATCAATTTCACTATTCCTTAACTGGCAACATAAATCAGCCAATAATTTTATTATTGCACGGATTTACGGGCAAAAATCAAGATTTTAGCAGCGTTATTTCCTTGCTATCTCACAACTATTGCTGTCTGGCAGTTGACCTTCCCGGTCACGGAAAAACCAGAGTCAGCGGCGACGAAAGTTGCTACAATATGTCAAATACAGCCCAAGCTTTGATAGACTTATTAGATGATTTACAAATAGACAAATGTTTGTTGTTGGGCTATTCAATGGGCGGGCGATTGGCGCTGTACATGACATTACATTTTCCTGAAAGATTCGAGAAAGTCGTGTTAGAGTCAGCTTCTCCGGGATTGAAGAGTGAAAAAGAGCGATCGCACAGACTGCAATCCGATTTACAACTAGCACACAAACTCGAAAATAGCAACATTAAAGATTTTATTTTAAACTGGTACGATCGCCCTTTATTCAAATCCTTAAAAAAATTTCCCAAATTCGACCAACTCATCGAAAGCCGCTTAGCAAACAATCCCTTAGAAGTAGCCAAATCTCTCCGCAACCTGGGAATCGGCAACCAACCATCTCTTTGGGAAAAACTAACACAAAATCAAATCCCCATCCTCTTGCTAGCGGGAGAATATGATGAAAAATTTCAAGCTATCAATGCAGAAATTGCTAGCTTTTGTCCGGCCGCGAATCTAGCAGTTATACCAAAAGCAGGTCACAATATCCATTTTGAAAACATTGATAAGTTTGTGGAAGTTGTGAGACAATTTTATGATTAATAAAAGTTGCGCACATTCTTCTCGTAGGGTGCGCACTGCGCACATTCTTTAGATGTATGTAACAACCTGCACATTTTGTGATTCTCTGGTGCGCAATGCACACCCTACAATTGATAAATCGAGACGATTTTATGATTAACTAAAAGTAAATGCTATATAAATTCGAGTTTCGCACCTATCAGCGAAAATTTAAGCGCCCGCTGCGAACAAGTCACGGCATTTGGGATATTCGAGAAGGAATTATTCTGCGACTTATTGATGAAAAAAATCGCATTGGTTGGGGAGAAATTGCCCCTTTAAGTTGGTTTGGTTCGGAAAGTGTTGAGCAAGCTTTAGATTTTTGTCACCAGTTACCTGCTAATATTTCATCAGAGATGATTTTTGCGATTTCTGCTGAATTACCAGCTTGTCAATTTGGCTTTGAGTCAGCACTATCAAACGAGCAAAATCCACCCCCCCCAACCCCCCCTTGCCAAGGGGGGGAGAAAAGCGAAGATTTAAGTCGGTACAGCGGTTTATTGCCTGCTGGTGACACAGCTTTGCAGGTTTTACCGATGCTTTGGTTGGAGGGACATCGCACGTTTAAATGGAAAATTGGTGTTGCTGCAATTGAACAAGAATTAAAGATTTTTCAGCAGCTAATTGAATCAATGCACGATTTGGCCGATCGCCAAACAGCACTTTTACGCTTAGATGCTAATGGGGGACTCACCTATTCCGAGGCCCAAAAATGGCTGGAAGCTTGCGACAAAGTAAAAGCAACTCCCGACTTGGCGGCAGATATTGAATTTTTGGAACAGCCGCTGCCGATCGCCCAGTTTCAGGAAATGGTAGAATTGAATGCTATTTATGCCACGGATCTCGCCCTAGACGAATCCGCAGCCAACCTCGATCGCATCCAAGAATGCTACAGCCAAGGTTGGCAGGGAATTTTCGTCATTAAACCTGCGATTTGCGGTTTTCCATCCCAACTGCGAAACTTTTGTCAAACTCACAATATAGACGCAGTTTTCTCATCAGTATTTGAAACCAAAATCGGGAGACAAGCCGCCTTAAATTTAGCAACAGAATTGTCTATAAATAATAGAGCCCTAGGCTTCGGTACCGATAGCTGGTTCGACGACAATCAAGACACTTGGTTAAAGCATCTATGGCAAAAAAATTCACAGTAAATATCCTGAATCTACCCTTTGAATTGCCAAATAATTGGCTTGTCGGTTGTGACAGCGGCGAATTTGCCCGAATAGTCGATCGGCAATTTCAACAAATCACCAAAAATCCCGCCCCAAAAATACCCCCAAAAATTTGCATCGCAGAATCAGAACCCCTGCAATTTCTTGCCAGTTTCATCAGCGCCCGCGCCGCCAAATGCCCAATTTTTCTCTGCAATCCCAACTGGGTAAAACAAGAATGGGAACAAGTCTTTGATTTAGTCGAACCCGACCTAATTTTAGGACAAAATGCTGAGTTAAAAAAAATATTTCCCTCTCTTACAGTCCGCGAAGGCGGACTTCGTTTGTATAGCCGCGAATTCCATTCGCCGGGATTCAATTCACCCGAATTCAATTCACCCGAATTCAATTCACCCGAATTCCATTCGCCCGGATTCAATTCACCGACTAAAAACGGTTTTGATAACATCATGATTCCCACCGGCGGTTCATCGGGAAAAATCCGTTTTGCCATCCACACTTGGGAAACACTAACCGCATCAGTCCAAGGTTTTCAAGAATATTTTCAACTTGAAAAAATTAACTCGTTCTGCGTTTTGCCATTATACCACGTCAGCGGTTTCATGCAGTTTGTGCGATCGTTTACGACGGTTGGCAAACTGGTCATCCAGCCGTTCAAAGCCCTAGAATCCGGCGAAAAAGCCGATATTGAACCCGAAGAATTTTTCATTTCCTTAGTTCCAACTCAACTGCAACGGCTGCTGCAAAGCCCAGATACAGCTAATTGGTTGTCTCGGTTTCGTGCCGTACTTTTGGGCGGTGCTCCCGCTTGGCCGGAACTTTTAGCAACAGCTAGAAACCATCAAATCAAACTAGCACCCTGTTACGGCATGACAGAAACCGCTTCACAAATTGCTACACTCAAACCCGAAGATTTTCTCGCGGGCAATAACAGTTCCGGTCAAGTTTTACCCCACGCCAAAATAACAATTCGCAGTCCCCAGGGTGAGATTTTGTGCTACAATCAAATTGGCAAGATTGCGGTAAACGCTAAATCTTTGGCGTTGGGTTATTATCCTGAAAAATTTGGCGACCGCGAATATTTTCAATTAGACGATTTGGGATTTATCGATCGCAATAACTGTTTAAATATTGTCGGACGCAGCAGCGACAAAATTATCACCGGCGGAGAAAACGTATTTCCGGCCCAAGTCGAAGCCGCAATTAAGAATACTAATTTAGTTGCCGATGTTGCTGTAATTGGCTTGCCAGACAAAGATTGGGGTCAAGTCGTGACAGCGATTTATGTTCCCGCTAATTCCGAAGTTACTGTCAAAAATCTGCAAGCGGCAATAGAAGATAAGTTGAGCAAGTTTAAGCGACCGAAATATTGGGTAATCGTCGCACAATTGCCGCGCAATTCTCAAGGCAAAATCAATCGAGAACAATTGCAAGAAATTGGGCTCAAATATCAATAATTATTAGGCGCAATCAATGCAGAAGGCAGAATTTTTCATGCTTATTTCTGACTCCAGACAACAGTGAACAGTCAACAGACAACAGTCAACAGACAACAGACAACTGACTAATTACGACAAATCTAACAGCCTTCTCTTCCTCTCAGCTTCCTGCCTTTGAACATCCACAAACTTCAACATTCGGTAAAGTACCTCTATTTGTGGCAACTTAACACCTGCTTGTTGGGCCACCCGCATCGGATTGCCAAAAATCGCCTCTACTTCCAGCGGCCGCGATTCATCGTAATCGATTTTCATGCTGGTGCGGTAAGGCTTCATTTTGTGAGTGTGTTCGAGCATATCTGCGATAAAACTATCGGGAATAATCCGATCGCAACTTTTAGCCGCCGCTATCACTTCCGCCATAATTTCCTCAACCAAAATTAAAGTATCGGGATTAGCCATCAGTTCGTCAGTTCTCGCATTTAAAATCACAGAAAGCCCGTTATAAGGAATATTCCAAACCAGCTTTTTCCACCTCGATAATAGTAAATCTTCGCTCATTTCTATGGGAATCTCAGCCCGTTGAAAATCCTCAGCAATTTGGTGCAATCTGTCAGTAATACCGATAGCCTTGTAGTCTTGGGCATATTCGCCCAAGGTAATAGTACCGTAATCGAGGTGGGAGACATGACCGGGCCCAATTTTATAAGAACAGAGAAAACACAGCCCACCAATTACTCTTTCTGCACCGACAATTTTAGCAATTTTTGGTTCCGCATTTAGTCCGTTTTGTAATACTAAAACAACGCCGTTATCCTTTAATAAAAGAGGCAATATTTTAGACAACAAGTGATTTTGAGTTGTTTTCAGCGCTACAATTACTACGTCGCACTGAGGCATTGTGCGCGCGTCGTGGTAGGCGCGGACTTGCGGGAGGGTGAAGTCGCCTTCGGGAGACTCGATTATCAAACCCTGTTTTTTGACGGTTTGGTAATCGCTACGCAGCAAAAAATTCACTTCTAAACCTGCTTTTTCCAGTTTAGCACCGTAGAATCCGCCTACAGCTCCCGTACCGATGATGGCATAATTGCGATTTGTCATAAGAAGAAGTCATTAGTCATTGGTCATTAGTCATTAGTCATTAGTCATTTTAGCCGCTCGCGAAGCCGAAGGCTAGTCATCAGTCATCAGGAAGAATGCTTAGAATTTCTCGTTTTTGATTGGTCTGTATTTTATGTTTAAGTAAGTGGAACTACTTAATATAAACAAGTTAGAAGAACTTTTAAACTAAACAGAAATTTAACTGTCATTTCCTGCTATTATATAAAATATTGAATTCAACTAAAATCTTAACTCTCAAATTGCCTCAACCACTGGATTAAGTCTTCAGATAGCTGTTTTCTAGTTCGCGTCACTGCATCAATGCAGACGTGCTTAGTAAGAGCTTTAGCCGCGCTTTTTCCTGCAACTTCCCCAGAAAATACTTGATAGACAATTTCAAATTCATCGCCAGCTATTTGTTTCGGCGTTAGTTGAATTATCAGCCGATCGCCCGCAAACATAGGACGATAAAAATCTACAGTAGCATGAATTACGGGCAAAGCTGCCTCCCGATTGCTAAAAAACGCTTTGAGATTGATTCCAGATGCTGCTAGAGATGCCTCGTAAGCTTCGTGGCACACCGCCAAAACGTTGGCAAAGTAAACGACTCCAGCAGCATCGGTATCTTGGAAGCGAACAGTGCGGTTGTAAGTGAAAGGCATTTCAAGCTGTTTTGAGTTGTGAGTTTCGATGAAAAAATCTTGTCTTTTTTGAACAAAACTTAACCAGGGCTGGTCGAAACCCGGTTTCTACGAAAAATACACGAAGAAACCGGGTTTTTCAAGTCAGGATGCGTCCCGGATTGTTTAAGTCAAAACTCCTAAGTTTTTGATCTTTTCCTTCTTTCTTAACCTTTGTTCTTAATCAACATCACGTCTATAATCTTGAGTGCAACATCTTCGGAAAGCCCCAATGCACTGTAAAGGTCGTTCAAAAGTTGTTCTTCTTCTTCTGAAACTTCGCCATCTGCTAAAGCGATGTCAGTTGTTACAGCAAAAACTGTTTCTTTAAGTTCGTCGGGAAGTGTTGCCAAAGCCGCATTAAACAGTACCTCGACTCCTTGTCGTTGCAGGATCATGAGCAGCCGTTCGAGCATTTTTCTCATCACGTCATCGGGATAGCTGCGGAACAGTTGCATCCGAGATAGCGTCATGCTAATCGCTTTACTTTCGCTGTCATTGATGTAACCGTCGGCTGCTACAGCAATTAGGGCGATCGCCGCAAATGCTTCGGCAGGCCCTAACGTTACGTCCGTTTGTTGGCGAGTCTGCGATATTTTGTCAAATAAACCCATGAGATTTTCCTCATTATTTAGTGGTGGATTCATGGAGTCCCGACGGGTTCGGACTCTGGAGCTTTTTGCGGAAGTTTAGCCAATCATATCAAATTTTGTCAGTTATTTATTATCAAGAAAATTATGAAAAAATTAAGATTTTTCATTTCACCAGGCGGCGCTCGTCGGGCGGGTTGATTCAGAGCCTGAATTGCCTCGCATATCTCAGCAACAACCCGCCCTTCGAGTACAGACGATCTACTTGTCAAAAAGTGCTAAATCTGCTTTCAGGAAATCAACAAACTGCCGCGCACTCCTGCCCGATCGCCCGTTGCGACGAGTTGCCCATTCCTTAGCCCGGTGCTCCAAATCTTCAGCAGCGAGCTGAATTCCAGCAAGTTTGGCCAGATGTCGGACAATGCTTAAATAAGTGTTTTGATCCGCCGGTTCAAAAGTTAAAGTCAAGCCAAAGCGATCGCTAAATGAGAGTTTTTCCTGCACCGTATCCCAAGCGTGAATTTCATCTCCGTCGCGGGGGCGAGGCCTGTCATCAAAAAACTCTCGAATTAAATGTCTGCGGTTAGATGTGGCATAAACTACCACATTTTGAGAGCGCGCGGTGACATTTCCTTCTAAAACCACTTTCAAGGATTTAAAAGCATCATCATCTTCCTCAAAAGAAAGGTCATCGACAAAGATAATAAACTTTTGAGGAACTCCCCGCAACTTGTCAACAATTAGCGGCAAATCTTGCAAATCCGATTTAGATACTTCAATCAACCGCAAATTGCGAGATCCAAATTCATTTAGCAGCGACTTCACTAAAGAAGACTTACCAGAACCGCGACTCCCGTAGAGCAAGACGTGCAAAGCGGGATAACCCGCCAGCAAAAACTCCGTATTTTTCACCAGAGCATCGCGCTGCCAATCGCAGCAAACCAACTCTTTCAAATTTATGCGATCGGGATGCGAAATACCCGCCAACTGCCCGGAACGCCAGCTAAAAGCGCGATATTCGGCAAATAAACCAGTACCAAACTTTCGGTAATATTCTGCCAAAGATTCCGCAGCAGCAGACCATTTTTCCAGTTGTCCGTACAGGGGTTTATCGCCCGGTTCTGCTACAGTTTCGGAATGCCAAATCGGAGGCACTACGTCAAGTTGACCCGCTACCCGCACCCACTTGCTCAACTGTTCGCTGCTGCATTCGTAAATATTTTGCAGCACTTGTAAATCGTGTCGGGCGGCTTCTACCAAAGCGGGCGGCAAACTCGCAAAATCTGTTTGTTGAGCCTTGCGAGAAAAGGGATTTTCGTCTTTGAGAATTTCCCAAATCAGAGCATCTTTCCAACTCAGATTTTGAGCGGCCTGAACTTTGAACCAGTTGCCGTAAGCCACCTGACAGTCTAAACCGCTGACTTCGCTGTGGTGGAGAGCTTGCAGCAAGTCGAGAAAGGCTTGAGCTGTGGGGCTTGTGAGGACTGATTGATACAGCAGCAGGGATGCTGCTTGGCGTTGGAGGTAACGGATTTGGGCGATCGCACCAGAGGTTAGGGCTGACATAAGGGCAATTGTATAACAGTTAGATATCTTGACTGGGTTTAATAAATTTTCTAACAATTTGTGACCGCAATCGCAGCTATCGCTGTATAAACTTAGATGCACTTGTGAAATTTGGGGCATTAAAAATGAATTTAGGTACAACAGCGGCGATCGGCTACGGCGTTTTGACACTGATTGGCGGCATCATAGGTTACATCAAGGCCAAAAGCCAAGCCTCACTGATTTCGGGCCTGATTAGCGGTTCGCTGCTAATTTTTGCTGGCAGCGCCCAACTCATGGGACAAAGTTGGGGTTTAACATTAGCAGCAGCCATCTCTGCTGTTTTAGTAGTAGTCTTTATTTTACGGCTGGTCAAAACTCGCAAGTTCATGCCGGCTGGAATGCTGATTTTAGCTAGTTTGGCATCTTTGGGCGCGATCGTTTACGAAATCGGCGGTCAATATCAATAATCTGTTAATTGTTGATTGTTGACTGTTGACTGTTGACTGTTGACTGTTGACTGTTAACTGTTGTTAGTGGTTATTTGTTAATTATTAGTTGTTCGTTCTAATAACCAATAACCAATAACCAATAACTACTAACCAATAACCAATAACCAATAACCAATAACCAATAACCAATAACTACTAACCAATAACCAATAACCAATAACCAATAACTACTAACCAATAACCAATAACCAATAACCAATAACCAATAACTACTAACCAATAACTACTAACCAATAACCAATAACCAATAACCAATAACCAATAACCACTAACCAATAACCAATAACTACTAACCAATGACTAATGACTAATGACTAATGACTAATGACTAATGACTGCTTCAATATACTGCTCAATTTTCTTGAGTTGCTGTCGCTGGTATTCCATCCAATCTTTTTCCGCCACTCGCTCTTGGACTGTTTCTTGCTGGTACCGAGCCTGCTTTTCTAAAAAATTATTGTAGAACATTATCGTTTTTTCAACTGTGTGAATTGCCAGTTTCACGCGCTCCTCAAAAATTTCTAATATCAAATCATCTACGAGCGATCCAATTACCTTACAAGACTCTTCAAAATCGTTCAAACTGATTCCCAATTTACTTTTATGAACCAGAGTTTCTACAGGCTCTTTCAGCGTTTCTTTAAAATTTTTCGCATAAGACTCCGGTAAATATTTTAGAGGTTCTGTAAACTTCGACACAATCTCGCCACCTATTGATTGCAGTCGCTCTCTAAATCTCAATTGACTGTGGAGGTCGAAGCATTCTATACAAGATTCAATCTTTTCGATATCAATCGACTGTAATTCTTTAAAAATTAAATTAAGTTCATTTTCGACAATCAAAACCACTCGTTCCGCCTGGTAATTGACTTCACTCCGCAACTCTTTGTGCAAATTATCTTGTTCAAAAAAACCGATAGTATCTCTTTGAAACACTTGATAATTTTTGTCCCACAAAAACCACTGATTTTTTAACTTGGTAGTTTTGTCGCTCCACGCTTTGCGAGCTTTAACAACAGCATCATATTTGCCCTGTTTTCCTAAACTGCGAATTCTTACATCGCATCCGCTTAGTTCGCCAATTTGCTCCCATACCTCAACAGGAGATGCTTCAGCAATTCTGGGCTTGCTATTCCAGACATCTTCCGCCTGAGATATATCTTTGAAACATACTTCAAGTAACTTCTTGAGTCTGAGGGCAGACTGCTTCATTTCGTCAACGCAGTGTTCCACATCTAAGTTGAGGTGCGTAGCTGACTGTTTAATCTCCACGGATTTATATTCGTCTGCCAACAATCGATCGCTAAACTGGGTAATAGCCTGAAATACCTTGAGATATTCATTCATTTCCTTTTCTTCCTCATTTCCCTAAATAGCATACAATACAGAACATCTGCTTTTTTGAATACAAACTGAGTCACACCATTTTAGATTTTATATTTTAGTTTTTAGAATTGGAAATGGGGAATGACAGATGACCTAACGGTTTGGAACACGGGCTTCATCAGTTGTATTCTTTTTTTAAACTGGTGTCACAATATGGATTATCTGTTCACCCCTGAAACTCAGGATCGACTCAATACAGGCGGCCTGATACAGCCTGCTGCCAAAACAGGAAAATTGCTCCCCGCAGCTAGAGATCCGGTGACGGGGGAGTTTGTCGAGATTGCCAAAGTTTTTTATCCATCAACAACTGCAACTCTATCCGATCGCGGAGTTTTAGGATTGCTCGCACAGTTAGCCGGAGGCGGGCCCGTGCAGCCGCTGGTAGCTCCCGTGTACGTGACTGTGGCACCGTTGCAGCTTGCTCAAACTCATCAGGGATTTCAAAAAATATACAGAATGCTTAACTGTCTAAAAATTAATTTGGCGGTGATGCAAGCAACTGTTGCTGTGATTGGTATTGGGGCTGTCTCGAATACGGTTTTGTCAGCAGTAAACTTCGACCAAGTATTAAAAATTAGAGAAGAGGCCAAGCACCAAAAGTTAAAAATTAAAGACGGATTTATCGATCTCAGACACATCCTCAAGGAGCGGGGAGTTGAGGTGATCCAGCAGATTTTTCAGGTGGCTCACGACTCTAATTTTGCAATGCACCGTCAGAAACTGGTTAACGGTTATGATATTTTTTCTAAGGCTGTCAAACGCTGTCAGTCTGCTTTGACATTGCCCGATATTAAACTTCGGAATTCCGAAATTAGTGGCGGGCGGGATATGCTGTTTGAGGCTTTAAATATTTATGAGCGTCCTAGTTTGTTGGAGGGGCTGTCTTCTGCCGGACAGATCCGGCAAATGGAATGTGTTTGGGCGATCGAGCAGGCGATCGGGCTCACCTTTGAGTTGCAGCGGGCCTACGATAGGGCGAGCGATCGCCTCCTAGGACTGCAATCAAAAATTCGTCTAGACCTTCTAACTGTTGTTAAAGGATGTCAATCGGAATCAGAACTAAATTTTTTATTTCCCGAAGTTACTAGGATTTTGGGTCACGATTTAAGTGTAATAGAATTTTGGCAAAATGAGGTTGATTGGATGCAAACTTTGTCTCCCAAAGAGCAGCACCAGTTAGCTAGTTTAGATCGGCTCAGCGGTGATGATTTAAAAACCTACGTACACACTGCCTTCGCGGCATTAGCTGCGGAACCCGCAGTTTATGATAATTTAAAGCAAAAGTCTCACTTCCTATCCTTGCGCGACCAATTAGCCTTCGCTGTGAAGCCAGAAATCCGCCGGGGATACGAATTGTATGTCAGCCAGCGGGCGATCGCCACTGGCTATCAAGCTTTAGCTGGCTCGAACTTGCAAGAAATATCTGATTTAACTGTGGCGAACCTCTACTACTTTTTTAAAGTCCGAGAGGACTCAACTGAAAATTCTCCTAGTGAGGAGGAATTAGAAACACCTGCTTGGCACTTTCCCAAATCATTAGAAAATGAGCTTAATTACTGCAATTAAATGAGAGGCGATCCGTAGCAGCGCTAGCGCAATTATCTGTTTAACTGGTTCCCAGACTCCAGCCTGGGAACTGAGATATAGAGGCTGTGCTTCCCTTAAAAAAATAGAGGCGACAGCAAAACATGACTAATGACTAATGACTAATGACTAATGACTAATGACTAATGACTAATGACTAATGACTAATG
>NZ_JAUBTN010000045.1:0-53305 GCF_036705055.1 Microcoleus sp. CZ3-B2
TTCGGAATTGCCTTCTCCAACAAGCGTTGGTTGCACTTCTTCATGCTGTTCGTACCTGTCACAGGCTTGTGGATGAGTTCCATTGGCATCGTAGGTTTAGCATTAAACCTGCGCGCCTATGACTTCGTTTCTCAAGAATTGCGCGCGGCTGAAGATCCTGAGTTTGAAACGTTCTACACTAAGAATATTCTGATTAACGAAGGTATTCGTGCTTGGATGTCTCCGATCGACCAACCTCACGAAAACTTCATGTTCCCAGAAGAAGTTCTTCCTCGCGGTAACGCACTTTAAAAAAATCAGGATTTGGATTTCAGATTAATTTAAGTTTTTTAAATTCTAATTGGAAATCCAAATACCTGTGCCTCGGGCGATCGCGGTGAACCCGCGATCGCCCGAGGCACAAAAAAACCAAAATCCCAAAACTAACATCGTTGGAGGTTCTACCGCGTGGTAACGCTCTCTAATTCCTATGTAAGCGGTCGCGACCAAGAATCCTCTGGGTTCGCTTGGTGGTCTGGCAACGCTCGTTTAATCAATCTCTCCGGCAAACTGTTGGGCGCACACGTGGCTCACGCTGGTTTGATCGTGTTCTGGGCCGGAGCAATGACTTTGTTTGAAGTCGCTCACTTTATCCCAGAAAAGCCCATGTACGAACAGGGGTTAATTTTGATGCCCCACGTCGCTACTTTGGGTTGGGGCGTCGGCCCTGGCGGTGAAGTCATTGATATCTTCCCGTTCTTCGTAGTCGGCGTTCTTCACTTGATTTCATCTGCTGTTCTCGGTTTGGGCGGCATTTATCACGCCGTTCGCGGCCCGGAAGTTCTCGAAGAATATTCTTCATTCTTCGGCTACGACTGGAAAGACAAAAACCAGATGACCAACATCATCGGTTATCACCTGATTTTATTGGGTGGCGGCTGCTTGCTGCTGGTTGCTAAAGCCATGTTCTTCGGCGGTGTCTACGACACTTGGGCTCCGGGCGGCGGCGACGTGCGTATTATCACGAACCCCACTCTAAATCCTGCCGTGATTTTTGGCTATTTGACTCGTTCTCCTTGGGGTGGCGAAGGCTGGATTGTCAGCGTCAACAACATGGAAGACATCATCGGCGGTCACATCTGGCTCGGCTTGATTTGTATCGGTGGCGGTGTTTGGCACATTTTGACCAAGCCTTTCGGCTGGGCTCGCCGTGCCTTAATCTGGTCTGGTGAAGCTTACCTGTCCTACAGCTTGGGCGCTTTGTCCCTCATGGGTTTCATCGCCGCCTGCTTTGTCTGGTTCAACAACACTGCTTACCCTAGCGAATTTTACGGCCCGACGGGCCCGGAAGCTTCTCAAGCACAAGCTTTGACCTTCCTGATCCGCGACCAACGCTTGGGTGCTAACGTCGGCTCTGCACAAGGCCCTACCGGTCTGGGTAAGTATCTGATGCGCTCTCCTACTGGCGAAATCATTTTCGGCGGTGAAACGATGCGTTTCTGGGATTTCCAAGGCCCTTGGTTGGAACCCTTGCGCGGTACTAACGGTTTGGACTTGAACAAAATCAAAAACGATATTCAGCCTTGGCAAGCTCGCCGCGCTGCTGAATACATGACTCACGCTCCTTTGGGTTCTTTGAACTCTGTGGGCGGCGTGGCAACTGAAGTTAACTCGTTTAACTTCACGTCTCCTCGTTCTTGGTTGGCCTGTTTCCACTTCGTGGTGGGTTTCTTCTTCTTGGTCGGCCACTTGTGGCACGCGGGTCGCGCTCGCGCTGCTGTTGCTGGTTTTGAGAGAGGTATCGATCGCGAAAATGAAGCGGTACTTTCTATGCCTGACTTGGACTAATCGATCGAGCTTAGGCTGATTTGATGGTCTAGTCAAAAAAAAGCTCCTGCGGTTAAGCAGGAGCTTTTTTTGAGTAAATATAGCAGAAGGAAATTCGGCAACGAGCCATGTACGGGATGTAACGGATGGATGGATGGAACAAGAAAGAAGCAATAGACTGCATGGCTTTGGGCAATCAAGAACGTCCTAACTCTCAGGACGCTACATCGCATAAAAATTGGTGTTACGGTCGATCGACCGTTTTATAAATAATTCTGCAAGTCTTGACACTTGACATTTTTCATGCTTTAGGGTAAAGAGCTTGCAAGGCCGGGTCTACAAAGTTTATATTTAATTAAGGTACAAAAGTTTTAATCGCACAAAATTGAAAAAAGTCATCAGAAGTTGCTGTTTGAAGGCAGCTCGGTAGCGGTACAAAACAAATCGACGATTGTTCTCAGGATATTCATATTTTTGATTAAATAACTGTGCTTGACAATTTTTTAAACACGCACAAAACTTTTGAGCCGCTTACTCTTATTGCTGGGAAAGCAAAAAATTAATAATGAACTCATTAAAAATCGAAAATGTCCAGGTAAGTTACGATCGAGCAAATTTACTCGATCGCATTGCCAACCGCATTCGCCACTCTCTAGAACTGCCAGAAATTCTCGATGCCACAACAGGAGAAGTTCAATCCTTCTTGGGAACAGACAGAGTTAAAATCTACAAATTTCATAGCGACGGCAGCGGTGAAGTGATTGCCGAATCAATTAACGGCAACCGCTTGCCATCTTTATTGGGACTGCATTTTCCAGCAGACGATATTCCCCCTGAAGCCCGCCAACTGTTCGCGCAACTAAAAGTGCGATCGATCGCCGATATCGATTCCGGGCTGCTCGGCCAAAGTCCCCGCCGCGACGCGGTTTCGGGCCAACTGCTGCCCGACGAAGTGCGGTACAGACCGATCGACCCCTGCCACGCCGAATACTTGAGCGCACTCGGCGTCAAGGCTTCCTTGGCAGTACCAATTTTTCACGGCGCAGAATTCTGGGGGTTGTTGGTATCTCACCACTCCGAATCCCGGAGTGTCGCAGAAGACGAACTGCAAGGCGTTCAGATGGTGGCAGATCAGCTCGGCGTAGCCATAGCCCAATCAACCCTCCTCGCCCTCGCCCAAGCCAAAGCTCAGCGGGAAGCTGCCGTCAACCGCGTCACCGCAGCCCTGCACTCCCACCCCGCGATGGAACTGCAAGCAGCTTTGGCAGAATGTGTAGCTGCACTAGCCGGAGCCGGCGGCAGGCTGTGCATTTTCGACAGCAAAATCACCAGTTTAGATCCCGACTCGAACAATTCCACTCCCACACTCAAAGTCTACACTTGTGGCTCCGGGCCGAGGATGCAAATTTCGGCAAAATACCAGCAGGTAGAGCAATACAGCGTCTGGCACGAATATTTTAAATCCGGCGAGCAACAGGTTTGGGAAATTCCCGACTTGTACAAAATTAGCACTTTGAGAAGCCTGCAACCTGCATTTCGATCGACCAAAATTCGTAGCATTTTAATCGTACCGCTCAGAAATAGTCAGCAAATATTCGGTTACTTGAGCATTTTTCGAGAAGAATTTGACACCGAAACTCTCTGGGCCGGACAGTTGGATGCCGACGGGCGGCTCGCCCAATCTCGGATATCTTTTGAAATGTGGAAAGAGTCAAAAACCGCCCAAGTTCGCAAATGGAATCCTGAAGAACTTGAATTAGTAAAAACTTTTGGCAGAAGTTTTTCTCAGGCGATTAACCACTCACAGCTTCACCAACAAATAGATGAACTTAATGTTAATTTAGAAAATCAAGTTCAAGAGCGCACGGATCAACTGCACCAGTTGACCCAACAGCAGCGAGTGCTGTTTGAAGTAGTGGCAAAAATGCGGGAATCCCTAGACTTGAACAGGATTTTTAACACGATGTCCCAGGAAGTGCGACGGGCTTTAAATGCCGATCGCGTTGGGGTGTACCGCTTCGATCCTGCATCAGAATTTAAGGATGGTGAATTTGTTGCCGAAGATGTTTTGCCAGATTTTCTGTCAGCAATGGCAGTCAGAGTACACGATCATTGCTTTGGAGAAAAATACGCCCTGCTCTACTCTCGGGGGCGAGTTCACGCACTACCCGACATCACACAGGTCGGACTCCCAGATTGTTTTCGGCAAATATTAGATCAATTTCAGGTGAAAGCTACTTTAGTTGCACCGGTAATGAAAGGCAACGACCTTTGGGGGTTGCTGTGCGTACACCAGTGTTCGGCTCCCCGCAACTGGGAATCTTCGGAAATTCAGTTTGTTACCCAAATTTCCGCTCAGCTCAGCATCGCCCTAGAACAAGCAGATTTGCTCGCTCAAACTCAGCAGCAAGCAGTTGATTTGCAGCGGGCAGCCGAGCAGGAGCGGATACTATTTGAGGTGGTTACTAAGATTCGACAATCCCTCGATTTAGATAAAATTTTTTGCACGACAACGACAGAACTGCGGCGGATTTTAACTGCAGATAGAGTTGGAATTTATCGCTTCGACCCTGATTTAAATTTCAATGAAGGCGAATTTATTGCCGAAGCTGTTTTGCCAGCTTTTGATTCAGCAATCAATGTGAAAGTTTACGATCGTTTCTTTAGCGAAAAGTATGCAGAAAAATACAGTCAGGGACAAATTCAAGTGCTGCCACACATCGAAACTGCGGGACTCTCAGACTGCCACACTGCTCTTTTAGCTCAATTTCAAATTAAGGCGCAAATAATTATGCCAATGATGAATGGCAGCGCACTTTGGGGTTTGCTGTGCGTGCACCAATGCGACAGCCCGCGCAATTGGAATACTTCGGAAATCCAATTTGTGACGCAAGTTGGAGCTCAGTTGAGCGTTGCATTAGAACAAGCAGATTTGCTCGCTCAAACGCGGCAGCAAACGATCGACCTCCAGAGGACATCTGAGCAACAGCGGATACTGTTTGAAGTTGTGACAAAGATTCGAGAATCTCTCGATATGAACCTGATTTTTCAGACGGCAACCCAAGAACTTTGTCAGTTTATGCAAGTCGATAGAATGGCTGTCTATCACTTTAATCCTGATTGGGGCGGCGAATATGTTGCTGAGTTTGTCAAGGATGGCTGGAAAAAATTGGTAGGGGAAGATATCAATACAGTTTGGGAAGATACTTATTTGCAGCAACACCGAGGCGGCAGGTATCGCAATAATCAAACTCTAGCCGTTGACGATATCTATCAAGCTTGTCACTCGGAATGTGTCGTCGGTATTTTAGAGCAATTTCAGGTGAAGGCTTATGCGATCGCCCCAATTTTTTTGGGACAGGAACTTTGGGGCTTGCTGGCAGCTTATCAACATTCTGGGCCGCGCTACTGGGAAAGTTCAGAAGTTAAATTTTTAGCTCAAGTTGCCAATCAGTTAGGTGTAGCTATCCAACAAGCCGATTTGCTGGATCAAACGAGACTACAATCCGCACAAATTGCTCAAAATTTAAAGGATTTACAGCAAACTCAAGCTCAATTGATTCAGACTGAAAAAATGTCGGGTTTGGGGCAACTGGTGGCAGGCATTGCTCACGAAATTAACAATCCCGTTAATTTTATTTACGGAAATCTCAATCACGCCAGTGATTATACTGAAAATTTGCTGACTTTGCTGGAACTTTACCAGCAGCAATATCCAGATTCTAGTTCTGAAATTGCTGAATTGACCGAAGAAATTGACTTGGAATTTCTGCTGGAAGATTTGCCTAAATTGCTATTGTCGATGAAGGTGGGAGCAGATCGCATCCGTCAAATTGTTCTGTCTTTGAGAAATTTCTCTCGGCTGGACGAAAGTCAAATGAAGGCGGTTGATATTCACGAAGGCATTGACAGCACGCTGTTAATTTTGCAGCACAGGTTGAAGTCTAATCCCGACAGTGCACATATTGTGCTAGTTAAAGAGTACGGCATTTTGCCTCTGGTTGAGTGTTATGCGGGACAGTTAAATCAGGTGTTTATGAATGTCATCGGAAATGCGATCGATGCTTTGGAGTCGGAAAAGTTGCTTTCTGGTAAATCTGTGACTCCTCAAATTAAAATCTCTAGTGCTGTGGGTCAACTTAATGGCAATGTTCCTAGTGCGGTGATTCTGATTTCTGACAACGGCCCGGGAATTTCGGAATCTATGATACAACGCATATTTGACCCTTTTTTCACCACTAAGTCGGTGGGAAAAGGTACTGGATTGGGACTGTCAATTAGTTACCAAATTGTGGTAGAGAAACACGGCGGTGTTTTTAAGTGTAGTTCTCAATTGGGCAAAGGTACTGAGTTTGTAATCGAGATTCCGATTAGTCAATAGTCAATAGTCAATAGTTGTTAGTTGTTATTGGTTAGTTGTTATTGGTTAGTTGTTATTGGTTAGTTGTTATTGGTTAGTTGTTATTGGTTAGTTGTTATTGGTAATTAGAACGAACAACTAATAATTAACAAATAACCACTGACCACTAAAAACAGTCAACAGTCAACAGTCAACAGTCAACAGTCAACAGTCAACAGTCAACAGTCAACAGTCAGCAGTCAACAGTCAACAGTCAACAGTCATTAGTCATCAGTCATCAGTCATTAGTCATTAGTCATCAGTCATTAGTGTTGTCCTCCCCGAGTTATTGTAGGGTGCGTCAGGGGGCTGAATGTTTTCGTCGCCTACTCAAGGATTCGGGCCCCCTGACGCACCCTACGGTTAGCTAACAGTCCCCTGGCCGCATTATGCAATACGAGGTTGAAGATGTGGGGGATGCGGAAGCATTTGAGGAAGAGTGTGCGGCGTTACCAGATTTTTCAGCAATGTTTGAATCACTTTGAAGAGTTGGTGATATAATAAAAAACCTTCAGCTTAAAGCCGAAGGTTGTCATCAGGGTGCATCTACTTGTTCTATATTCATTGGGGATTGAGTTGGATCAGGAAGAAGTGAGGGTATTGTGGCAAAGATTGCTTAACGAGTAATATCAATAGGTTTAGCGATCGCTGTTTTCTACAGCATTACTTCACCGATAGACTTGCGACGCTTGGTGTAGATGGGCTTGTGCGACTGCCCGTGTCTCTCCCTATGATTTGATGCTATCGCAAAGAAGCACGTAGACTTTCAAGTTCATCATCTTGTAAACACCTAAGAAAAGAGCGATACCTGCGCGCATTTGGATGTGGAAGAAAAGCAAAAAATCTTTCATAGTCCCCGATTTTAATGGACTCGGATATCGAAGCTGTTGAGGAAATATTGAATTGACTTTGGATCGCTTGGCGCGCAGGAGCTCCTAGAACCACAATGACTTTTGCTCTTGATAGTTCTAAAGTCCTCAATAAATAGGCTTTTACGCATTGATCCTGAGCTTGTTCTACGCCAATTTCAGAATGAGATTTGCAATGTACTATTTCGGTGAGAGCATAATCAATTCCTGGATTAACATCCCGTTGCAATAATTCAATCGCACGTTTACGGACTGCTGCCCAAAACTTAACAGCACGACTATATGTCCCATCCTTCATCAAGGATTGTTTACCATTGATAATCCAATCCTTTTGCCCTCCTCCAAAACGATAATTAAAGTAATTGTTTATATCGTTATCTGACCAACACCAAGTGGGGTAGACTTCATCAGAACCAATTGATGGATTTGAACTCAAAAAAAGAATAGGCGCTTCCTCGATCTGCCCACTCCAAGGTTCAGGTATTTGAAACTTGTCTAAATCGAGGGATTTTTGAGAATTAACTATGTCACGGCAGGGATTTTCTGTAGAAGGATCTTCTAGACATTTCCGTGCATGAGGGCAGTGAGTAATTTCATATAACAAACTTTTCTCAGACATTATTAAGGAGGTCTCAACTGAGACAGTCTTTCTTATAGTTTAACAGGGAATCTGGCTGTCTAACGGTTGAGACGAGCCGCAGCAGAAACTTCTGATTCTCAAAGATAACCTCTCGGTGGCTCCATCGATTTGTTGTCTTGCTTAACAAGCACATACCGCTCACTCCCCAATCATCGTCTTTGTGGCGGCTATTTCTTTTGGGCAGTTATTGTAGGGTGCGTCAGGGGGCTGAATATTTTCGTCGCCTACTCAAGGATTCGGGCCCCCTGACTACGATTAGCTTTGTTGATGTAGAGTCTCGGTTTTAACCGCCGAGTCAAGCCCAGTTCGATCGCCCGCGCCTGAACATGGTAAATTCAGTCATACAGGCTGTTTTCAAAATAGCAAACTGAGCGCTTGCAATCGATCGACCCATACGCCATGCCAGATTCCGAATTCTCAGACGATTTAAAATGGACGCCCCAAGCCAAGGCTAAGCTGAAAAATATTCCCTATTTTGTCCGGGGACAAGCCCGCGTCCGCATCGAGCAATTGGCCCGCACCGCCGAAACCGATGTAGTCACAGTTGACTTAGTTGAGCAAGCTCGCATCGAGTTTGGGCAATAAGGGATCGAAATGTACCCTAAAGCTTTAGACTATATATTGCGTTGTAAGGACAAGGATTTAAAAAAGTAGTGCGTAAAATTGTTATAGCTGGCAACTGGAAAATGTACAAAACTAGGGCAGAATCCCTAGAGTTTCTTCAAGGATTCATGTCCTGCTTGACGGAAACCCCAGAGGAACGGGAAGTCGTGCTTTGCGTTCCTTTTACAGATTTGAGCGCCCTCTCGAAAAACCTTCACGGTAGCCGCATCAGACTCGGTGCTCAGAATGTTCACTGGGAAGAGTCGGGAGCTTTTACTGGCGAAATTTCCGGGCTAATGTTGGCAGAAATTGGGGTTCGCTACGTCATCGTCGGCCACAGCGAGCGCCGTCAATATTTTGGGGAAACTGACAAAACGGTGAATTTGCGGCTGAAAGCTGCTCAGAAATACGGCTTAATTCCAATTCTCTGCGTGGGAGAGACGAAGCAGCAGCGGGATTTAGGGGAAACAGAAGCTCATATTTTCTCTCAGTTGGCTGAGGATTTGGTTGGTGTTGACCAAAATAACTTAGTAATAGCTTACGAACCGATTTGGGCGATCGGCACTGGCGATACTTGCGAAACCAAGGAAGCTAACCGAGTTATTGGTTTGATTCGCTCTAAATTGACTAATCCTGACGTGCCGATTCAGTACGGCGGCTCTGTTAAAGGTGAGAATATTGATGAAGTTATGGCGATGCCTGAGATTGACGGAGTTTTGGTAGGCGGTGCGAGTTTGGAAGCTGCGAGCTTTGCTCGAATTGTCAATTATAAATAATTAGTATGTGCTAATTGGTAATTGCTAATTGGTGGTTGTACGAGGCGTTTTGATGTTGAGAAATGACAATCTTTGCGAGTTACCCCAAAATCTTCCAGTACCCAGTTGATGATGGGGCAACTAACCACCTTTTGGGCTACCAGCTTCTTTCAATTCCCTTGATGTCAACGGCTGGACTTATTTGAGGACGATCAATAATACGACGTTCGAGCGATCGCCTATAATTGTCATGTGCCTTTGAGTATTTCTCCGATCGAGAGAATTGTTCCATGAATGCGATCGTGCAAGCCAAACCCGCTTTAGAGGAGTTCCTCAAACTTCCTGAAACTGAACCAGCCTCAGAATTTATTGACGGAGAAATCCTTCAAAAACCCATGCCTCAAGGCGAACATAGCATACTTCGAGGCGCACTCTGCGAGACTATCGATCGAGTAGCGCAAACTCGCAAAATTGCTAAGGCTTTTCCCGAATTGCGCTGCACTTTTGGCGGTATGGCGATCGTACCAGATATAGCAGTATTCCGATGGGAAAGAATTCCTTTTTTGCCTTCGGGTAGAATTGCCAACATCTTTGAAATTAATCCAGATTGGTCGATCGAAATTTTATCCCCAAACCAAAGCCAAACAAAAGTTCTTGGTAAATTGCTGCACTCTTCGCGACAGGGTACTGAGTTGGGTTGGTTGCTAGCTCCAGAGGAAGAAAGTATTTTAGCTGTATTTCCCGGACAAAAAGTAGAATTGTACCGAGGTACAGATCGGTTGCCAATTATTAATGGAATTGAGTTAGAATTGACCGTTGATAATGTTTTTAGCTGGTTGAGTTTTGGTTGAAGAATCTTGGACATATCAGACTTTATAAAAACCTCATTTTAAAAAATGGTTCGTAGTGCGGAATGCGAGTCCGCTTTCAGGCTGCGGAATGCGAGTCCGCACTACCAAACGTTTTTGTTATGCTAATCTACCGGACAGGATATCCAACCTAAAATCTCGAATCTAACATCTCACTCGCCATGACACCTAACTCAGCCCAAATTATTATTAGAAATAAAGCTTTCGAGTGGGGAAAACGCACTTATTTAATGGGTGTTTTGAATATTACCCCTGACAGTTTTAGCGATGGTGGCGATTTCTATACCATAGAATCTGCTTTAGCGCAAGCTGAAAATATGGTAAAATCTGGCGTAGATATTATTGATATTGGCGGTCAATCTACGCGGCCCGGTGCAGCAGAAATATCCTCTTCAGAGGAACTCGATCGCGTGATACCTCTCGTACAAATACTGCGACAAAAAACCGATGTTTTTGGGTCAGTTCCGATTTCGGTAGATACTACCAGAGCGCTGGTTGCTCGGGCTGCTGTTGAGGCCGGAGCTGATATTGTCAACGATATTTCGGGAGCAACTTTTGACTCCCAAATGCTGTCAACCGTTGCTCAGTTGAAAGTGCCGATAATTTTGATGCACATTCGGGGAACTCCCCAGACGATGCAAAAACTAACTGACTATCGGGATTTAATTGGGGAAATTGGGGGATTTTTAGAGAGCCGAATTGCGGCAGCAGTTGCTGCGGGAATTGACAAATCTCAGATAATTATCGATCCCGGTATTGGGTTTGCTAAGACTTACAGTCAAAGCTTGGAAATTCTGCAACAGTTGCCAAAATTTAGTTTTTTGGACTGTCCCATTTTAGTGGGAGTATCTCGCAAAAGCTTCATCGGTCAGATTTTGCAGCAGCCGGAAGCTAAACAAAGAATTTGGGGGACAGCGGCGGCTTGTACAGGTGCGATCGCAAATTTGGCAGATATCTTGCGAGTTCACGATGTCAGAGAAATGCACGATGTTTGTCTGGTGGCCGACGCTATCTTCAGAAATCAATCTTGAGCGGTTGATTGGTCGATTAGTTTGAGTTCTCCCCCGTTAGCGTGCGGCTCGATATCCGGCATAGAACCCATCAATTCGTTGAGAGCTTCTGTCATGTTTCTCGGATCCATAAACAAAATTTTGGCGTTGTCGCTTTCGCCTAATTTTTGTTGAGCGTCTAAGTATTTTTCGGTTACTAAGTAATTCAAAACTTGCTTGCTATTGGGATGGGAGTCTAAAGCTTCAACTAAAAGTCTCATATACTCTTTAGTGCCGATCGCCTTATTGACCATTGCTTGCCATTCGCTCTTGGTAGCCCGCTCCAATTCCATAGCTTCTTGCACCCTTTTTGGAGGTGTAATGCTTTGAATTTCTACGCGAATTACTTTAACGCCCCAAGTTTCGGTAGCTTCGTCCAACTTCTTGAGTAACTTTTTATTCATGTCATCTCGGGAACCCAAGATGTCTTGCATGGGTAATCGACCAATTTCGGCGCGAAACGTCGTTAAAACTAAGTTGGCGATCGCATTTTCAATTTGATCGATTCCATAATAAGCTTTCTGCAAATTTACAACCCGCCAATACACAACGGCATCGACTTCAAGGGCCACATTATCTCCCGTGATTGCTGACTGAGGTTTAATATCTAAAACTCGTTCGCGGGTTGTGTCCACGCAGACTACTTTTTCGACCAAAGGACTGATAAAGTGGAATCCGGGCTGGAGGGTTCGCTTGTATTGACCCAAACGTTCGACTAAAGCTTGATCTCCGCCGCTGATTATTTTGACGCTTGAGTTAAGAGTGTAGCCGAGGATGAGCGTAACGAGCATGGTGAGAATAGACGGCCCCATTTCTACTTTCCTGCTAAGGTTGACTGAGAATCGATCGGAAATATAATCTAATTTAACTCAAAATCAGCCGCACAGTGCTAAAATATCACGACTGTTAATAAGTTCTAACAGTTACTCGTATTGCCTCCGACTTAATGTGCCGGACTTAACGTACCCGATTTGACCGCAGGATATCAAAAACACATTTCCACCAAAATGAAAAACGATCGAGAGTTTCGCTTGTTCAAACCTTTAAAGTGGATCGCCCCAAGCATTTTGGCGGGTGCAGGAATCTGCCACATTGCAGTAGCCCAACCGGTACAAGCTGAACCAATCGCCCTGCAACTCTCGCAAAACTTGCAGTCGCAGAACTCGCAGCCACCGCGCCGGGGGCCTGCCGTGCGCGAAGTTATATCCTACGAAATGAAGGGAGACGAACTCAGGATTTGCAAGCAGGAAGGCAATTCCGAGAAAAAGTGCCAAGTTGTAGGTAAAGGCTACACGGTGGGTTTGAGAACAGCCAACGACCTCTACGGTCAAGGAAATCTGGTCAATGCCGAAGTTTTGTACCGACAAATAATCGCTCGCTATCCGAAACAAGCTGATACTTATTATAAGCTGGGAAATCTGCTTTCCGGGCAAGGTAAAATGAGCGATGCGATCGTCCAATTCCAAAAAGCAGTTGAAGTCAACCCGCAGCACGCCAAAGCTTACAACGATTTAGGCGTGGCGATGGCAAGTCAAGGGCAGTTGCCAGAGGCAATTTTGCAGTGGAGACAAGCAGTTAAAATTAACGATCGATATCCCGATGCTTTAAACAATTTAGGAGTCGGTTTGTACCAGCAAGGAGACAAGGAAAAGCAAGCCGAAGCAGTAGCCAGTCTCAAAAAAGCTAAGGAGTTATTTATCAAGCAGGGCAGAACTCAAGCCGCTACTAAAGTCGATCGAATTTTGGAAGAAATGAATTCGCAGTCGAGCGGTTCCTAAAACCGTACCTTGTCCGATCTACCTGGAATTAACCCGGTTCGACAGTTTTGAATGTAAGTTTTGTGACTCTGAAAACTTGGATTCAAAACTGTCGCACCAATCTTAATTATGCTCGTCGGCGGATTGAATGTGCGATCGATCTTGAGGTTTCTCCGACTTAAGTAACTACACAAAATTAATTACATAAAAACTCCTTGCTAGGTAAGGCTTTCACGTGAAATATTGTGTAATTAATTTTGCAGGACTACTTATTCAGCCCGCCCTAACTACTAACGACTAACTACTAACTACTAACTACTAACTAATGACTAATGACTAATGACTAATGACTACTGACTAATGACTTCTTAAAGCATTTCCCTCAAAACTTGTAAAATTACATCTCCGTCCACCCGATCGCTCACAGCAGCCTCGCCCAAACGCACCGGCAGCACAAACCGCACCTTACCATCCTGCACCTTCTTATCCAGTTGCAAAGTATTCAAAATCTCCTCAACATCCACACCAGCAGGCAACTTGGCAGGTAAACCAGCTTTTTCAATCAAAGCAGACTGGCGGCGATCGCACTCAGCGTCCCACATACCCAACTCCACAGCCAACCGGCTAGACGCAGCCATACCAATTGCCACACCTTCCCCGTGATTGATGACCTTGTAATTCGTCAAACTTTCCACAGCATGACCGATCGTGTGACCGTAATTCAAAATCGCCCGCAAACCAGATTCCTTCTCGTCCTTGCTTACCACATCAGCCTTAGCTTGACAAGACCTGCTCAAAATTTCCGCCAACAAATCCGCCTTCACATAGCGCATTTGATCCAAACGCTTGCAATTCTCCAACTTCGCGAAAAGTTCCGCATCCCAAATCACCCCGTACTTAATCACTTCCGCCATCGCCGAACGAAACTCCCGCGCCGGCAGAGTTTTGAGCACATCCGGGTCAATCAAAACCAAACGCGGCTGGTGAAAAGCCCCGATTAAATTCTTCCCCAAAGGATGATTTACCCCCGTTTTCCCGCCAATAGAAGCATCAACCATCGCCAGCAGCGAAGTCGGAACCTGCACCACATTAATTCCCCGCAGCCAAGTAGCCGCCGCAAAACCCGTCATATCCCCAACTACCCCGCCGCCCAAAGCCACCATTGTCGAAGAACGTTCCAAGCGATTGGCCAAAGCCGCACCGTAAATCTTCTGGATCGAATTTAAAGTTTTGTACTGTTCTCCCGGTGGTAAGATGCAGCTACTAACTTCCAGACCTGCAGATTCGAGGGCCGCTGTTGCTCTTTCGCCGTAATGCCGAAAAATCGACTGATTCGAGACCAGCAGCACTTTTTTACCCAAATTTATCTCGCCCATCCGACTGCCGAGTTCGTCTAAACCGCCCGATCGCACGCAAACATTGTAAGATTGCGGCCCCAAGTCAACTTTTATCACTGAGTGCATATTTATTGATTTTAGATATTAGATTATAGATTATAGTTCTTAGTGTATGTCTTCTTATTGATTGTTTGGGAGAAATTGCAATGAGTCTTACCGGAGCAATAGCTTATTTTGGGATTTTCGGCGGCATGGTCGGCTTGGCCACAGTGCTCATGTTTGGTCTGCGGGCTGTCAAACTCATCTAATTTACTAACTTCGATGTAAAAACCAGAACATTAAATTTCTGGTAAAATGTGCGCTCGGCCGAAGTATTCGTGCAAAAAATCTTGAACTTTTCCTCTAGATTTAGCCCGCCAATACTTCGGCCGATCGCGCAATTCGACAAGAGGCTTAATATATAACCTTTCTCAAAAAGATTATAGATGCTTCGGCTTCGCTGTACAACTTTTAAATTTTTCTGCTTCGCGAACAAAGTCAAAGAATCTATAACTCGTACTCAGCGAAACCTAAACATCTATAATTTCAACTCCTCACCTTTTTGAAAAAGGCTATATTACGGCATACCAACCCTCACATTTTGATTGGAATCAAAATTGTAAACTCCGTTAATTTTCCGGGACTTGAGGAACAATTTAGCTGACCGTGATGTTTTTCGCAAATAATGTGATAGCTAATAGATAGTCCCATCCCTGTACCTTTACCGATTTCCTTTGTAGTGAAAAATGGATTGAATATTTGCCCTTGAATCGATTTTGGTATGCCACATCCATTATCGGCGATCGCAATTTGAATAAATCCATCCACTACAGATGTCCGAATAGTAATCTTACCTACCTTTGTTTCAACTTGATTAGTATTTTCTCCATCGCTTTTTTCATCAATTGCATCAATAGCGTTAGCGATAATATTCATAAATGCTTGGTTCAATTGTCCCGCACAACACTCAACTTTTGGCAGCGCTTCATACTTTTTGACGATTGAGATTTGCGGGCGAGTAGAAGTAGCATTCAAGCGATGACTTAAAATTAACAGACTGCTATCAATTCCTTCGTGAATATCGACTTTTTTAAACTCAGCTTGATCTAAACGAGAAAAGTTACGTAACGATAATACAATATTTTTGATTCGGGTAGTGCCGACATTCATAGACTGTAATATTTTGGTAATATCTTTTTTCACAAAATCAAAATCCACCGCCTCTAGTTCAGTTTTAATTTCAGTAGGAGGGTGTGGTAAGTATTTATGATAAAGCTGTATCAGATGCAGTATTACTTGAGTATATTCCTCGATATGTCTAAGGTTGCCGTGAATAAAACCAATGGGATTGTTAATTTCGTGGGCTATACCTGCCACTATTTGTCCTAGACTGGACATTTTCTCGCTGTGAATCAGCTTTGCTTGGGTTTTTTTTAGCTCAATTAAGGTAGTCTCTGTTGCGATTTGAGCGCGACGGTAAACCTCTTGAGTAACTCGTGTTGCTAATAATTGCTGGAACGTGTAATGATAGATATTAACATTAAGCAGAACAAATAGTGAACCCAGGCAAAATACTAAGCCAATCAAAATAGGAAGGAATTGCCACTGTTGATTAATAAGTAAGAATAAAGCTAGACAATATCCCAGTAGAAAAAACACCATCAAAAACCGCAGTATCTTCCAAGCTAGGTAGCCACTGTGTTCTTGTAGTAAATCTAAGATTTTTTGAGTTTTGATGATTGACAAGAGCATAAATCCTGCTCCCAACGCAATCAATAACAATGAAATTAAAAAGAAAAGATCGACGCTCATAAATTAAAATATTCCTGACAAAAAGCCTATACTCATTTTTAACACCAAAAATACTGGTTTGTTTGGTAATGAATAATCGATATATATCGCGATTACACTTTACTTTTTTTGATAATTGCTATAGATACAATTGATATTTATCTGCCACATAGTTGTTAAGGAGACCGGAGCTACGTTAATGAGAAAACATCTGCGAAGCTTGGTTAAACTAGCAAAATTAGCGAACCGATTAGTTCTATGTGTGACATGGGCGATCGAAGCATCGCAAGCAGACTGGAAAAAAAATTGAGTAGATCTCGATATTGTATATGACTTACGCATCAATACCTAAAAAACCGGATTTTTGTCGTTGAAGTAGCCTTGAATGAAAGTAGGGAGCATCTCATTTCTATCGCAAAGCATTTTTTTTCGAGTGCTATCTCGCACAAGACAGCTATCGAAGACTCGATCGCAACACAGCACTACAAATGCAAAACTACAGATGATCCCCAAGAGTATTTGGGAAAAACACAAAGGTGATGACACCCGTGAGTAAGTTGTATTATATTTTAGACTCGATTTGTCCTCAATCGCTTTCAAATAATTATTAAATCCATCTGCGTCCATCTGTGTTGGTCGGCTTGAAATTTGCGGTTAACGCATCAATCAAATATTTATCCAACTCAAGTTTTGTGTTTAATTGATTTACTGATTGAGAATATCCAACAAAACAGAAAATCCCTAAACCCGAATTTTTCAATAAGTGGGAGATCCAAATCGTCGATCGAACGCTGTCGCTTTAATCTAAAATAACTTCTACTCCCCCCAATCCAAAATCTCAAATCCCAAATCTAAAATAGATATGTCTCATTCCACCGATATAGTCACCCTCGCCCGCTGGATGGCGGCCGACTTCAGCAATCAAGCCCAAGCCTTTGAAAATCCGCCTTTTTTCGCGCACATCCGCGTCTGTATGAGACCATTACCCGTGGAGATATTGGACGGAGTAAGTCTTTATCTAGAACAAGCCTACGACATCGAGATCAACTCTCCGTACCGAGTGCGAGTGTTAAAATTAGTCCCGGCGGGCGATCGCATCGACATCGAAAATTATGCGATCGAAAATGAAGCACAATTCTACGGCGCATCCCGCGAACCCCAACGGCTGCAAGAAATCAAAACAGCACAACTCAAACTGCTCCCTGGCTGCACCTTTATCACGCACTGGACGGGCAGCAGCTTCAAGGGCGTTGTCGAACCCGGAAAAGGGTGCGCTGTGGTCAGAAACGGCAAAAACACCTATCTAGACAGCGAATTCGAGATCGATGGAGACAAATTTATCAGCCACGATCGCGGGCGCGACCCAGAAACCGACGCCCACGTCTGGGGAGCCCTGGCTGGCCCCTTTGAATTCACCAGGCGCGCCAGTTTCGCCGACGAAATTCAGGTTTAATGCCGAAAAACAAAGTATGTTTTGGGCGATCGCGCTCGATTAAAGGTTCACAATGCACCATTACCTGGTACATTAACCCAGTATTGGCAAGCAAGATTCACCGTTGATTTGTCAGGAACCTCAGCCCTGACGGCGTGAGGCTTGGAAGAGAAATCTCAAAAGCCGTCTTGACGGGCCTAAGTCTTAACTGACTGCGTTTTTTGAGTCACGACACCGGAGAATGCGTAGCTAGTTTTCCGCTCTGTCATTTGCAGTTAAACAGTTTCCAGGTAACAGAAACAGTGCTGCAAGTCTAAAAAGCTCTTAAAACCTTGACCGACAAGCTAACTTTACCCCAGAAATGGGAGTTTGAGGCAACCATACCTCATCGGAGGGGCAACCATACCCCTCCACCCCGCGAGGGGATTTAAATTGATGTAAAGCCGTCCTAGAAGGACGGGGTTTCTACCCATTATTTTAATGAAAGTCCTGGTTATTGGTGGCGATGGCTATTGCGGTTGGGCAACCGCACTCTACCTTTCTCAAAAAGGTCACGAAGTTGGCATCCTCGACAGCTTCGTGCGGCGGCACTGGGATCTGGAACTGTGCAGCGACACCCTCACTCCTATCGCGCCGATTCAGCAACGACTGCAGCGATGGCAAGATTTAACGGGTAAGTCGATCGACTTGTTCGTCGGTGACATCACCAACTACGATTTTCTCAGCAAAAGCATGAGAAAATTTGCACCAGAGGCGATCGTCCATTTTGGCGAACAGCGTTCGGCACCTTTCTCGATGATCGATCGCGAACACGCAGTCCTCACCCAAGTCAATAACGTCGTCGGGACACTCAACCTGCTGTACGCCATGCGCGAAGACTTCCCCGACTGTCACCTAGTGAAACTGGGGACAATGGGCGAATACGGCACCCCGAATATTGACATTGAAGAAGGCTACATTACGATCGAACACAACGGCCGCAAAGATACACTACCCTATCCCAAACAACCGGGCAGTTTCTACCACCTGTCAAAAGTCCACGACTCCCACAACATCCATTTTGCTTGCAAAATCTGGGGTTTAAGAGCCACCGACTTAAATCAGGGCGTAGTCTACGGCGTGCTCACAGAAGAAACCGGCATGGACGAACTGTTAATCAACCGTTTGGACTACGACGGAGTATTCGGTACGGCATTGAACAGATTTTGCATCCAAGCTGCGATCGGTCATCCCCTGACAGTTTACGGCACCGGCGGACAAACCCGCACCTTCCTAGACATTCGGGATACAGTGCGCTGCGTGGAATTAGCAATCGCCAACCCCGCCTCCGCCGGAGAATTCCGCGTTTTCAACCAATTCACCGAACAATTCAGCGTCGGCGACTTAGCCTTGTTGGTGCAAAAAGCAGGCACGGCAATGGGATTAAAAGTAGAAATCAACAACCTCGCAAATCCCAGAGTCGAGAAAGAAGAACATTATTTCAATGCCAAAAACACCAGCTTGCTAGAACTAGGTTTGCAGCCGCACTATCTCTCAGATTCGTTGCTCGATTCTCTGCTGAATTTTGCTACAAAATATCAGCACCGCGTCGATAAAAACCAGATTTTGCCGAAGGTTTCTTGGCACAGGTAATTTTGGGTTTCTAGTTGCGGGAGAGAGTTTTTTTAACGAACCGCGAAGGCGCAAAGGGCGCAAAGGAAGAGAAAAGAAGGGAAGAGAAGGGTTTACAAGTTCTGAATGGATTTCCCTCTATCTTTGGCTCTGTTGCTCTGTGTCCTCTGTGTCCTCTGCGGTTAATTTAAAAATTATATCTCGTAATTACTGGTGATGAAGCTGCTAACAGAATCCTATTTAAATCAAGGGAGTAAATGGCCGAAAACAGGTCGTCACATTCTGGCGCAATTTGATGATAATACTGTTGTAGTTTACCAAGCTTACCGTCCGGCGATCGGTCTTTTTGCTGCAAAACACGGTTATTTTGGCGGTGAATTCAGTCTGAACCGCATGAGTTGGATTAAGCCGAACTTTTTATGGATGATGTATCGATCGGGATGGGGAACAAAACCCGGACAAGAAGTAATTCTGGCTGTTTGGCTGAAGCGTTCCGCCTTTGATGAAATTTTAGCATCTGCCGTTGGTTCTAAGTTCGTTTCAGAAGTGTACGGAAGCGAAAAAGAATGGCAACAAGCTGTTAAAAGTTCTGCTGTACGGCTGCAATGGGATCCGGATCATCATCCAAGTGGAGCAAAACTAGAACGGCGGGCAATTCAACTGGGTTTGCGCGGCAGTGTTTTAGCTAATTACTCGCGAGATTGGATTGTGAATATTGAGGATATTTCCGAATTCGTGCAGCAACAGCATCACTACAATACAAAAGCCGATCGCTCGGAATTACTTACTCCCCGCGAGACAGTGTATCCTGTTACCGACCCCGATGTTTGCCACAGGCTAGGATTATCGGTTCTCTAATTGACTTATTTTTATGAAAATTGCTCTGTTCACTGAAACATTTTGGCCGAAAATAGACGGCATTGTCACGCGCCTGATTCACACTGTAGATCATTTGCAGCGATCGGGCGAACAAGTTCTGATTTTTTCTCCAGATTACGGGATAAAAGAGTACAAAGGCGCTCGGGTTTACGGTGTGGAGGGTTTGCCTTTGCCGATGTACCCGGAGTTGAAAATGGCACTTCCTTCTCCGGCTGTCGGTCGCGAATTAGAGCAGTTTAAACCGGATATTATTCATGTTGTCAATCCCGCTATTTTGGGGTTGGGCGGCATATATTACGGCAAAAAGTTTAATATTCCGATTTTGGCTTCTTACCACACGCATTTACCTAAATATTTGCACCACTACGGTTTTGGAATGCTCGAACCTTTGCTGTGGGAATTGCTTAAAGGTGCTCACAATCAAGCCCAATTAAATCTGTGCACTTCTACAGCAATGGTGGAGGAACTCAGAAATCACGGGATCGATCGGGTAGACTTGTGGCAGCGGGGCGTTGATACTGAAATGTTTGTCCCGGAATTGGCAAGTCCAGAAATGCGATCGCGCTTGTCAGAAAATCACCCAGACAGCCCCTTACTACTCTACGTCGGCCGCCTCGGTGCCGAAAAAGAAATCGAGTCGATCAAACCAGTCCTCGCCGCGATTCCCGATGCCCGCCTCGCCCTCGTGGGAGACGGGCCGCACCGACAAACCCTCGAACAATATTTTGCTGACACCCCCACTAATTTTGTCGGCTACCTCAAGGGGCAAGAACTAGCTTCTGCTTACGCATCTGCCGATGCCTTCATTTTTCCCTCCCGCACCGAAACCCTAGGCTTGGTGCTCCTAGAAGCTATGGCTGCAGGAACGCCCGTAGTGGCGGCGCGCAGCGGCGGAATTCCCGATATCGTCACCGATGGGGTTAACGGCTATTTATTTGACCCGGATGATGAAGCAGGAGCTCTGGCTGCTACAAAGCGCCTGTTTGCCAATCCCGAAGAACGGGAAACCCTGCGCCAAAACGCTCGCTGTGAAGCTGAACGCTGGGGTTGGGGCGCTGCTACCGCACAACTGCGGCGCTACTATCAATCGGTGGTATTTGCCCAGTCGATGCCCTCTGCTGCGTGAATTTTGCAGTCAAAGCTGGCGATGCTAAAAACCTGGTTTCTCGATCGAGCCGATTCGCGCGTGGGTATGCAAGTCCGCACTGCGAACCTGATTTATTGCGATTAATCCACCGGACGCGATCGAAGTCCTCTGTTAGAAGCTGTTGTGCTTTTTGCTACCGACAGCCCGACCGATCGCCCGATCGTCCGTTGGCGCGCGAAAACCCGCTTTCTCCAAGACCGATCGAATCGAAATTTTTGGCGGCTTTAATTGCTGTAGCTATCGTGTTGTTGCGTTTACCATTAAACTATGAGTAGCATTTGGAATGCTTCGCCCGTGACAAAATACCGCCATTCAGCAGACCGGATACGGTAGCCGAAGGCGCTAAAGCAGTCAGATTGCGTAGCAGCCCCCTTACATAGCGTCAAATCTACATTGCCCGCGCTCGATCGCACCAGCCTCCAAGTTAATTTTGAAGCTGGCAGTGTTCCTCACTCAAGTTCAGCTTTAATTCACGAACCCAAATTGGTATCGATATTGTAAAAAAAACGATCCAGCATATCTAAAAAGCCAACTGAAGTTGCGGCCAAAAAATAAACTCGCGATTCCTCAAAGCTACAAGCAAGTACAGGCTTTTGGAGCAAACAACTTAAATAGTTTGCACCGCCGCAGAATTTAGCACCGATCGACCAGCAGGTCTGTCTACCCCTCTGAGCAAGCAGTTAATCATGACATTCTCCAATGCTGGTAGCGTTCTGGCTACACTGACTCAAGTCAATTTTATGGGGGCATTAACCTCCCGTGTTAAGAGCCTGCCAGTTCCTGAATTAGTGTGCTTGCTGGACTTTATCACGGCAGAATTTCAGCAATTTATCCGGGCGATGGACCTGATTAACAATGACGCACTCGAAACTCTCTTAGAGCAACTGTTAGATGCCTTCACTGTCAAAATTGGTCAAATTCTGCAAGCAGACCGGACAACAATTTTTTTGGTTGACTCCAGCAAAAATCAACTTTGGCACAAAAGAGCCCACGCGCTCACGGGCGAAGATGTAGAAGTTCGCTTGCCTATGGATGCAGGCATTTTAGGCTACGTAGCAACTACCGGAAAATCGATCAATGTCACGGAAGCTCGATCGCACGAGCATTTTAATTCCGAAGTAGACGAACCGCCGGGGTATCAAATCGAGACCATCCTCTGTATGCCGATTTTTAGCAGCAAGAGCCAAAACGAACCCGTAGCGGTGGTCAGACTGTTAAATAAAGCTGGCAATGTCCCCTTTACCGAGGAAGACGAACAGCAGTTTCAGACTTTTGCAGATTCGATCGGGATTATTCTCGAAAGCTGTCAATCTTTCTACGTTGTCGCCCGCAATCAGCGAGGAGTGGCCGCGCTTTTGAGAGCCACCACAACTTTAGGTCAAAGTCTTGACTTGGAAACAACTTTGCGCGCAGTCATGGATCAAGCTCGCGACTTGATGCAGGCCGATCGCAGCACGCTATTTTTATTAAATCGGGAAACCAACGAACTCTGGACAAAAGTCGCCAAAGCCGACGGTAAAACCATCGTCGAAATTCGCATTCCTGCCAATAAAGGAATTGCCGGTTACGTGGCTTCGACCGGTCAACCCCTAAACATTACAGATGCTTACGACGATCCCCGCTTTGACCCATCTACAGACCAGCAAACCGGATACCGCACTCGGACTGTCTTGTGTATGCCTGTGCATAACGCTAAAGGTGAGCTGATCGGGGTAACTCAGCTAATTAATAAAAATCAAGGCACTTTCACCGCTTCCGACGAAGAGTTTTTGCGAGCGTTTAATTCCCAAGCCGGAATGGCGCTGCAAAATTCTCAACTGTTTCAGAACGTGATGGTGGAAAAGCAGTATCAAAAAGATATGCTGCAAAGTCTGTCAGATGCAGTGATTTCTACCGATTTGCAGGGGCGGATCGTCACAATTAACGAAGCAGCGCTAGAATTGTTGGGCTGTCCCCCAAATCAAGCCAAAGGCAAACACCATCCCCAGATTTGGGAAGAAAAACTGATCGATCGTTATGTTTGGGAAGTTTTGCCGATCGATAATTTGCAATTTAGACTCGAAGATAGTCTCAACCATGCAGCCCGACATTACGTTCCCGAACAAAGTTTAACCGTGGGACTGTTGGTGGAAAAAACATTTTGTTCTGCAGCATCCGCAGAAGAAACAGCAGAAGACAGCTATATTTTGGCCGTGCCCGATCGCACAGATCCGAATTTATATTACGCTTGGGGCGAAAACACGGCCTGGACCGAAGAAGTAGCTCTAGCAGAATTAGCTAACTCCCAATCTCTATTTTCGCTGCCGAATTCTGCCCGGAATCACCCTTATTGTCCCTTACCCATCAAGAAATCTCAAATTAAACTAATTGAACGCAGTTTGAATTTGACAGTTAACCCGCTGATCAATCCAGAAGGCGGCGTGCGCGGCGGTTTAGTGGTACTCGAAGACATCAGCCGCGAAAAGCGGATGAAAAATACGATGTACCGCTATCTGACTCCCGGAGTTGTAGATAAAGTGATGGCCCTGGGCGAAGGAGCCCTGATGGTGGGCGAACGCAAAGACGTTACTATTTTATTTTCCGACATTCGCGGCTACACAACGCTGACTGAAAATTTGGGAGCGTCGGATGTGGTATCCCTGCTAAACGAATATTTTGAGACGATGGTGGAGGCAGTTTTCCACTACGAAGGTACTTTAGACAAGTTTATCGGCGATGCTTTAATGGCCGTGTTCGGCGCGCCGCTGCCGCTGAATCCTCCCGAAAGTCACGGTTGGATGGCGGTTCAGTCGGCTTTAGATATGCGGAGGCGTTTGAAAGAGTTTAATGATTCTCGCCCCACGGAAGTTCCGTTTCGTTTCGGAATAGGGATTAGTTCGGGAGAAGTCGTTTCCGGCAATATTGGTTCGGAAAAACGGATGGATTACACGGTAATCGGCGATGCAGTAAACTTGAGTTCGCGCTTGGAACAGCTTACAAAAGAGTACGGCTGCGATATTATTTTGAGTGAATTTACCTACAATTTGTGCCGCGAAGGAATTTGGGTGCGAGAGTTGGATAAGGTGCGAGTTAAGGGCAAAAATCAGCCTGTGGGAATTTACGAGCTGCTGCAAAATAGTACCGATCCCCTTGACTGCGAAACCGAAAGGTTTTTGGAACTTTACAGTAACGGTCGGTATGCTTATATTGCTAGAAATTTTCAGAAAGCTATTAGTTATTTTGAAGCGGCTTTAGCGATGCGACCGGGCGATCGACCTGTGGAAGTTCATCTACAGCGATCCCTCAGTTATTTGGAAGTAGCCCCGCCCGACGATTGGGACGGCGTTCATACTATGACAACAAAATAGTCTACTGTATCATATCCGAGTGTTAAAATCTAAAAAGATTAGAATAATTTTTGATATCTTCCTTATGACAGAGTTGATAAGTATAAAGATATGAAAAAATGGATATCATGCCACATTAAAAAAGTTAGTATTTATTTCAAGGCCAACCATTAAATGAACTATTTATCTGTTCCTAATGCCACAAAAGCCGATCGCATTCTGGTGGTAGATGACGCACCAGATAATGTTTTATTGGTGCAGACAATCCTTGAAGAAGAAGGTTACGAAATTAGCACGGCTGATAACGGCTTTTCTGCCTTGAGCCAAATTGACAAGTCCGCCCCGGATTTGGTATTGCTAGATGTAATGATGCCGGGAATGGACGGTTACGAAGTCACCAAGCGCATTCGACAAAACAAGGAATTGCCCTTTATCCCAATTTTACTGATTACGGCTCACGACAGCGCCAGCGTAGTCCAAGGATTGGATATGGGAGCAGACGATTTTATCCGCAAACCGGTGGAAATGGACGAACTGCTAGCTCGGGTGCGATCGCTCCTGCGGCTAAAACACAGCGTAGACGAACGAAATTCGATCGCCCTCCAGCGCGAAGATTTTGTCTCCAGACTCGCCCACGACTTGCGGACGCCCCTGGTAGCTGCCGATCGAATGCTAACTTTAATGCAGCAGGGAGCTTTGGGAGAAATCTCCCCTCAGATGAGCGACGCTTTCGGGACAATGGTTCGCAGCAACAAAAACCTGATCGCGCTGGTAAATATGCTTCTGGAAGTCTACCGTTACGAAGCAGGCCGCAAATCCCTCAGTTTCGCTCCCGTGGACTTGCGCCAGTTGATTACCGAAGTAGCTGAAGAACTCGCTCCCCTAGCCGATGTCAAAAATTTGTCGGTTAATTTAGACTTGAGCGAAAGCGCAGAAAGTGCTCCGATTGCGAAGTATCCGGGCGATCGTTTGGAGCTGCACCGCTTGCTGACAAACTTAATCGGAAATGCAATCAAATTCACCGACAGCGGCTCCATAGATGTCAGCTTAACAGCGGCAAATTCCCCCGCTTATACGAGCTTCAAAAATCAACCGCTGGCCTGGGTCATTATTCAAATCCAAGATACCGGCCCTGGCATTTCTGCCGCAGAACAAACCAAGTTATTTGAAAGGTTTAGTTCGGGAACTCACAAGACATCGGGCACGGGTTTGGGACTGCATCTCTGCCGCCAAATAGTCGAAGCTCACCGTGGCACGATTCATGTAGAATCAGAGTTGGGTAAAGGCTGCTTGTTTACTATTCGTTTGCCTTGTTAAAGTGGTCTAGTTGAGTATTGTACTGCGGGCGATCGGATTAAAGAAGGCCGCTCGACAACAATAAAATTGGTTTGTAGTGAGGACTTGCATTCCTCACTACAAACCTTGATTGTAGGTGATTGACCGGACACAACAAATAACAAATAACAAATAACAAATAACAAATAACAAATGCTATGTGTAACTGTCCAGTGTGCGGTGCCCAATACACAGAAGCAAAAGCCGAGTTTTGCTCGATTTGCGGCTGGGATTTGACTCCCTACCCGCAACGCCCTAAGCCTTCCAAAACTTATTTAAAACAAGAACAAGTTAGATTGCAGTGGGCAAAAAAAATGTGGGAATCGGCCCGCAATCAACAAAATTGGTCAGCCAAATTTGACGAGTTGCAACAAGAATTGCAGCAAGGTGCGATCGCCCGCACCTACATTCAATCTCAGTTAGAATGGGTTCTGTACCGCCTCGAACAACTAAACCCCGAATTCATAGCCGACACTTTACTCCGACTCGAAGAAAAAATTGGCGCGATACCTGACCAAACTCCGGCTATCTCTGAAGTGGGGATGGATTACCGACAACTCAAAAAGCTGTTAGAAACCGGAAAATGGCGCAAAGCTGACGAACACACTTGGGAAATCTTGCTGCAAATTGCTGTCAGGGAAGATGAAGGCTGGCTGAGTGCAGCCGATATTGACGGGTTTCCTCTTACAGACCTTCGCACGATCGACCAACTTTGGCAACAATACAGCAGCGGGCGGTTCGGATTGACCGTACAGCATCAGATTTGGGAAAGTGTTGGGGGGAAATATACAGAATTGTGCGATCGAGTCGGCTGGCGAGTCAAGGAAAATTGGAAATATTACAGCGAACTCTCGTGGGGCGAAAACGCCCCTGCCGGACATCTCCCCGTCACCGCATGGAGACAGCGCGCTTGTTACGGCGCGGGCACACTCACCGCAGCCGAAAACTTTGCCCGCATTGTCGGGAGAATGGCTGCGGGCGATCGATAATTATCAAAAATTAAAAAACTCAAAATTGACAGGAAGCTGCTATAATCAAAACGGTTCAGCAACTGGGGCTGTGGCTCAGATGGATAGAGCAAGCGCCTCCTGAAGAATCGGGCACCCTGCGAGGAAACTCTGGGAGTGAATGTGGTCAAACTCAAGGAAGCCTAAGTCTGACGGCAGATAAGGTAATCTTGAGCCAAGCTTTATCTAAATTTAGGTAAAGAAGGTGCAGAGACTGGCTTTAGGAAGTAAAACACAATAAAACCTCCTAAACATACGGCCACCACCTAAAGGCTGCAAGCCTATGGTGAAGGAATAGTCCGGAGAGTGGGGAAACTCACACAAATCTGAAGCGCTAGGTCGCCGGTTCGAACCCGGCCAGTCCCGTTCAAAAATCCATAACCGCTAACAACACAAGGGTAAAGCCTCGTTTTGCCCTTTTGTTGTGCGTATCCGCTAACCAATTCACCTGACGGGGCGACCCGTACAAGCTATAGATTCAATTATTCAATCTAAAATCGCCACTTCCAGACCCAACACAAGCCATAGATTCAATTATTCAATCTAAAATCTAAAATCTAAAATCTAAAATCCCCTGACCCTTTTTTAAATTCTTAATTTTTAATTCCTGTTAGTGGGCTGTACGTGCGGTATTTTTTGTTATGGTTCCTTTGTCAGCTATGCAAAATTTTTATAGGTTTAGATGTGGTTAAGAATCAATTCAAACACGCGGCGTTACAAGCGTTTGAGGACTTCATGCAGTTTTTGGTTCCTCGTCGGGCTGGTGATAGCGTGTTGGTTTGGCTATCTCCAGCTTAAAAGCGAATTTCTGAAACCCCAAGCTTTGCTAGTTCTAGGTGGGGCTACGGAGCGAGAGGTGTTTGCGGCAAAATTTGCTCAGAAGCATCCTCAATTGCCAATTTGGGTGTCTTCTGGCAGCAATCCAGAGTTCGCCGAATGGGTATTTTCAGAAGCGGGCATTAAGTCCGATCGCCTGCACCTAGACTACAGAGCGGTGGATACGGTAACAAATTTTACCACGCTGGTAGATGAATTGAAAGCTAGAGGGATTGAGAGCGTCTATCTGATTACTTCTGACGATCATATGCGGCGAGCCGAGATTATCGGCGAAATCGTGCTCGGCAGTAGAGGCATTAGTTTTAAGCCTGTAGCAGTTCCATCTGGGCGAACCCCCGAACCGGTAGAAAAAGCTGTTCGCGACGGCGCTAGAGCCATTCTTTGGCTGACAACGGGTTATACCGGTGCTAACTTCAGCCAAGCCAGAATTGAATAAATTACTCTGGGATGCACGGGTAGCCAGAAACCGAGTTTTCTCACCACAATATTTGTTTAAAACCTTCAATAATAGTCAAACAACCCCGGTTTCTTGACTCCGATGCGTAAGTTTTTCAAACAAACGTCAGGATTGAGCAAGCTTTAAATCTTTTTACACTTGTCTCCTCTAGCGTAATTTAACAAACCACGAAAACGCTAATGAAAAATGTGCAATCAGAGCTGAAAAAAACAGAAAAAATCAGAAGAAAAAAAACAGAAAACAGAAATATAGCGGTTCTCAAGCGTTGTGAGGTATGCCCTATGCCCTATACGGAGGCCTATGTCCTATCCCGGATAGTACCTGATATTTCTGAGAAATACTATAGTAGTTTAAAATTAGTAGATGAACTTCAATCGCCAAAGTTAATGACTGACATAATTATGCCGCAATTTTTGGAGCAAATTTTGAGTAACAGCAAGACTGCGGATGCTGTTTTTTCAGCTTTGCTGCCGGCCTTAGGTGAAGTGTTAAATTGCGATCGCGTTTTTCTTTATCTCCGCAATCCTGAAACTCAAACAGGTAAAGCAGCTTACTGTTGGTGTCGCAACTCGAACTATCCCGATGTTACCACTGTCGAATGGAAAAAAGAACCGGAATCTTTAGGGGAAAAAGACCCTTTGTTTGCAGCAGCCTTGCGAGCTGAACAGTCGATTTTTGTTGAGGATGTCGAAACAGCAAATCCTGAAGTTGTCAACAAAGATTTTGAAGCAAAAGAGTTCGGACATCGTGCTTTGATTCACGCTCATCTTTGTGTTGATGGCTGGTTGTGGGGGGTTTTACAGCCTTGTATTTTCGATCGCCCCAGAGTTTGGACTGACTTTGACCGCCAAGTTATTGCAGCAGTTACAGAAAAAATTTCGCCCTTGGCTGTTGCTTTTGTTAAGGGCGCGCAACCGACATAAAATAGGTTTGTAGTGTGGAATGCGAGTCCGCTAAAAAGAAAAAACTGAAGTCCGAACGATCGAACCTGCAAGCACATCAGCGGCCCAAATCGTGCATCGCATTAATCTCCCTTGCACATCTTTGAGTCAGCGCTTCCAACTCCTCGCGATCCGACGAACCGGGCGCCTCAATTACTTTACCAATTCGTATAGTTAACGGCACCGGTTGCGGTACTAGCAAACCTTTGATGGAAATCGCATGAGTTCCCCACAAACTAACAGGTAACAGCGGGGCTTTAGCCTTAGCAGCTATCAGCGCCGCACCTAATTTCGGTTCAGTAATTCGGCCGTCTGGCGTGCGACTTCCCTGCAAAAATACACCAGTCGCCCAGCCATTGTCCAAAGAGTTGATAGCCGATCGAATTGCACTGCGATCGGCACTTTTCCGGTTGACTGGATAAGCACCGTAAAGCGTAATTGCCTGCTTCAAAATAGGAACTTTAAATAATTCTTCCTTCGCCATAAATGCGACAGGCCGCCTCATGCAATTAGACAAAATTGGCGGGTCAAAATCGCTGGCGTGATTGCTGACTACTACCAGCGGCCCTTCTGCGGGAACGTTTTCGGCACCGTAGATGCGGCCCCGAAAGTAAAGGTGCAGCATGGGGCTGACTATTGACCACTTGAATAAATAGTAGAGAAGTAAACTTTCGACTGGTTCGCGACTTTTGCTCACGGAAAACCTGAGATTTTAAATTACATCGAATATTAGCCTATCAGTTCAGCAATCAAAATTGAACAGTATTTTGAGGTTTTTAGGGTGCTGGTGGCGCACCAGTGGTATCAACTCAAGCCAAAATATCCCGGTTCTCTGCGGTTGGAAGCCGCGTCTACACAAACAAAACCCACTCCAAGGGGTTAGCAACGTAGATTTTCAATTGATATTTTCGAGCCTTGTCGATCGCCCGTACCGGCTTTGCACAACAAGCCGCAGTAAAATTTGCCTGTTGTGCTATTTATTTTTCGTCACTTTTCGGGCCAACGAACTCAATTTTAGAGCCTGCGACTTAATTAAACGTTAACAATCGATTAAGCGGGTACATCTGCAAAACTGCTCACATTTACCAAGTCTAGATCCGGACAAGTCCGTTTGATCAAACCTGTGAGAACTTTGCCGGGGCCAATTTCCAATACGCGATCGATTCCTTGTTGCGGCAATTGCAGCGAAATTTCTCGCCAGCGCACGCCTTTAGTCATCTGCTGGTTCAACCGCTGCTTTAAAGTCGCCGCGCTGGTAGTCGCTGTCGGTTCTGAGTTCGAGAGCACCAGCATTTTAGCATCCGAAAATCTTGCCGCTTTTAAGGCTTGTTGAAACTCTGACGCCACTGATGCCATCAGCGGAGAGTGAAACGCACCAGAAACATTCAATTTAACGGCGCGTTTGACTTTGATTTTGGCAAGCAAATCTTCTACTGCTTCTGGAGTTCCAGAAATCACAACTTGTGCTTCGCTGTTGTCGTTGGCGAGTACCACGTCTTGGCTGTATTGAATTTGCAGTTCTAGTTGCTGCCTGTCAAACCCGATCAAAGCCACCATTTTGCCACCGGAGGCTGTGTCCATGAGTTCGGCGCGACGTTTGACCAAGCGCAATCCCGTTTCAAAGTCAAACACGCCTGCTGCGTAGAGGGCAACGTATTCTCCTAAACTGTGACCTGCCACCACTGCAGGCCGATCGCTCTTTTCTCGCACTAAGTCTGCCAAAATGCTTTCTATTACGTACAAGCAAGGCTGAGTGTAGAGAGTGCGAGATAGTTTTGCTTCTTCTTTTTGGCAAACTTCTGGGACAGACCAGCCTAAAATTTCTTTGGCTAGCTCAAATTTGGCTTTGGCTGTTGGCAAGTTTAATAAATCTGCACCCATCCCGATCGCCTGGGAACCTTGTCCGGGAAATACCCATGCTGTTTTAGTCATTTTTCCGGTAATCTGCTAATTGGTGGTTGCTAAGAAAGTGATTCCAAAAATTCTTTGTTTCCCGCTTTTAATTTCGCTTGCTGGTATCCGCTATCTTTCGGTTCACGAACTATCTACTAGCGACTCACAATTATAACATATAACTGCGCTTTTTACTCGGTTTATATTTTTTTGCTACTTTAGTTCAGATCGATCGCCCTAGCGTAATTTTCCACCTGCGACGAGGGGAAAGTCGAACCCAAAATAGAGGATTTTCAATGGCAGCATACACTTTTCCAGAATTCCTGTCGGAGAATGTACGGCTTTGTGCGCGCATTACCCTATTTATCACCTGTTAAAAAGGTAAATAATTTTTATTTTTCAATCGTCGCACTCCCGAAAATCACGCTTGGCAAGTTGAAATCTGCCAAAATTATACCAGATCCCTAAAAAAATGAAACCGCCGGCCCGCGATCCCAACCCATAGTTCATCAGTAATTCCCCAATCTCAAATCAAAAATCTAAAACTCGTACCCTCCCTAAGCCGAAGTATCTAAAATCGTACTACCTTCCCCATTGAAAAATCCCCGCCCCCCACGTCAAACCAGCACCAAAACCAGCAGCAGCAATAGTCTCGCCTGCTTTAACTTTACCCTGACGCACGGCTTCGTCTAAGGCAATCGGAATTGAAGCGGCTGAGGTATTGCCGTAATTTGCCAAATTGCTGATGACTTTTTCCGGGGGAATTTTCAGCCTTTGAGCAACTGCATCGAGAATCCGCTGATTGGCTTGGTGCAACAGCAGCCAGTCTATTTCTGCCGCGCTGACATTGGCCCGAAACATAGCTTTTTCTATGACTTCTGGCACTTTTTTCACCGCAAAACGATAGATTTCTTGACCGTTCATTGTGATGGGCCCAAACCCGCCTACTCCGATATTCACGCCTTCAATTAATTCTTTTGATTCGGCTTTGAAAGCCAAATTGAGAGACGCATTTTGCGTGCCGTCGCTGCGAATTTCAAATCCCAAAAAGCGATCGACTTCGGAAGCTTGCAATACCACCGCACCTGCACCGTCTCCAAATAGAATGCAAGTACCCCGATCCGACCAATTCACCCAGCGAGATAAAATATCTGCTCCAATTAGCAAAACGTTTTGATAAACCCCTGTCCGAATGAACTGCGAGGCTGTCACTAAACCAAAAACAAAGCCTGAACAAGCTGCTGTCAGATCGAAGGCCACAGCTTTTGTTGCGCCTAACTGATATTGAATTTTGCCTGCACTGCCAAACAAATCGTCCGGACTTGAGGTGGCCAAAATAATCAAATCGATATCTGCGGGCGAAATTTCTGCCATTTCTATCGCCCTTCGGGATGCTTCGGTTGCCAAATCGCACAAAGAAGTGCGATCGTCCGCCAGCCTGCGCGATCGAATACCCGTTCGCGCCGCAATCCACTCGTCAGAAGTTTCTACTATCTGACTCAAGCCGTTATTATCAAGGGAAACCTGCGGTGTACAAGAACCGCTCCCCGTGACGGCAATACCGAACCCTGATTGCTGCAACATTCCTCTCCATTTACTCGCTATTCAGTTCAAAGATTAAAAATTAAAAATTAAAAATTACAAATTAAACTTCTTTTTTAAACTACTGAAATTACTTTTTTAGCGAGCAAAACAGATTGTTTAATTTGACATTTTTAATTTTTAATTTCTACTTACTGCCTCTAATTGACAGCTTCTTGTTCCAGAGCGGTTTCGCGATTTTCAGAGCGAATTCGTTCCAGCACTTGGTTGTCAATAGCCTCTTTCGCCAAACGAATGGCATTAAAAATCGAGGCAGCTTGAGACGAACCGTGGCTGATAATGCAAACTCCAGCAACGCCCAACAGCAAACCGCCGCCGTGTTCAACGTGGTCTACCCGCTGCTTGAACCCCTTGAGGCTTTCTTGCAGGAGGGGAGCACTAATTTGATTTTTGAGTCCGGCTGCCAATTCTTCCTTAAGCACTTGCACCACGACTTCGCCCACCGCTTCGGCAAACTTCAACAACACGTTGCCTACAAACCCGTCGCAGACAATCACGTCGAACTTCCCCGACAGCACGTCGCGGCCTTCGGCATTGCCTACAAAAGGAATGTGAGGATTGTCCACCAATAATTGATGGGTGCGTACCGCCGCGTCGTTACCTTTAGAGGGTTCTTCGCCAATATTGAGCAGACCGATTTTTGGTTCGGCTACGCCCAGGACGCACTGGCTGTAAATAGTTCCCATCAGAGCAAACTGCTCCAAAAATTTGGGGCGGCAGTCCACGTTAGCGCCAACATCGAGAATGAGCACGGAGCTGCCCGATACCATTGTCGGCAAAACCGCACCGATCGCAGGGCGATCGATTCCGGGGAGCCGCCCCAACCTCAGCAGGGCCGCAGCCATCGCCGCGCCGGAGTGACCTGCGGACACCACAGCATCAGCTTGCTGCTGCTTTACCAAGTTCATGGCTACGTTAATCGAAGCCTTGGGTTTGCGTTTGAGGGCACTTAAAGGTTCTTCGTGCATTTCTACCGTTCCTTCAGAAGGAACGATTTCTAGCTGACCTTTGCAGACGCGGCCGATTGCGTCTTGAAGACGTAGCGACTCTTCTATTTGCTGCGGGTCGCCCACCAGCAAAATCTCGACGCCTAATTCTTCCTGTGCCTTAAGCGCTCCAGCTACAACTTCGGCGGGGGCATGATCCCCACCCATAGCGTCTATTGCAATTCTTGCGCGTGTCGATCCCATTGACCAATGTTTGAGAAACATTAAAAATTTTACCAGGAAGTCAGTCGATTTTAGATTTTAGATTTTAGATTTTAGATTTTAGATTGACTTGCAGTATTGAATCTGGGTGGAGGAACTAGGCTTTAAAATTTTGGGAGCATTCACTTCAGCAGTCGGGCGCAGGGTATCGGTTTTTTGCGGATCTGGAGTCTGAATCCAGAAAAGCGAATAAATCACTAAAATCTGCTCGCGCCCGATCGGACAATTGTCATTACCTACTACTCTGAGAGAGCTTGTTTTGTCCCTACTTTACTTTTTTGACTGCAAATTGAAAAACTCAACCGAATAGTTGACTGTGCGCCCCGCCGAAAAACGGATACTTGCTTCCACTCGTGGTGAGCCGCCCACAATTTTATACTCTTGTTCAATCTCCCAGATTGAATGCTGGAGCGTAAATCTAAAATCTAAAATCGACTGACTGACTTAGGAGTAAAAAATGCTGGATTTATTTAGCTCGGGAATCATGTCTCTGTGGCTGGACATGGCTGGGGTACGCAGTGCCGCGCCCAACGCCGTGTCGGTGCTGGCTTGGCGGGGAGGGATTCCCGGGTTAGTGGTAGCCGAAGAGCTGGCTTTTGGGAAAATAGATGCGGCCAATCCAGACTTGCCCGCAGAAGCTGCCGTGCAGGAATATTTAAAAGATTTGAAGGCGAAGCATCTCATCGACGGAAATCAGGGAATTTGGGTGCAAGCGGGAATGCTGCCGCTGGTAAGTCAGCAGGGGACGGTGCTGATGCCTGGGGCTTCCCTGACAAAGATTGCGACTTCTCTGGCTTCCCTAGAAACTTGGGGCGCGGATCATCAGTTTGAAACGCGGTTTTGGGGAACGGGGCCCATTAGGAATGGGGTGTTGCAGGGGGATTTGGTGATCGCTGGCGGGGGCGATCCGCTGTTTGTGTGGGAGGAGGCGATCGCCGTGGGTAATGCTCTCAATCAAATGGGTATCGATCGCGTGGCGGGAAATTTGGTCGTAACTGGCAATTTTCCCATGAACTACCAGTCCGATCCTCTGGTTGCGGGGGAGGGTATGCGACAGGCTCTAGATAGTCGCAGTTGGTCGCCAGACCTGCTGGCAATGTATTCTAAGATGGCTCCGGGCACCCGAAAGCCGCAAGTAACGATCGCCGGCAGCCCGATCGCTCAAAAAATTCCCGCTTCCGGGCGTTTGCTGTTGAAGCGCCGATCGCTTCCTTTAGCCGAAATTCTCAAGCAGATGAACGTCCACAGCGACAATGAAATTGCCCAAATGCTGGCCGACAATTTGGGCGGGGCAAAAGTTGTTCAGCAACAAGCGACTTGGGCTGCTGGGGTGCCACAGGCGGAACTTCAATTAATTAACGGTTCGGGCTTGGGAGTCGAAAATCAAATGTCTCCAAGGGCGGCTTGCGCGATGATGCAGGCGATCGGGCGCAACCTTCAGACTACAGGGCTGACGATTGCTGACTTGTTTCCGGTGTCTGGGCGCGATAAAGGAACTCTAGAACACCGACACATTCCGCGATCGGCTGTGGTGAAAACTGGTACTTTGAACACGGTGATTGCTTTGGCTGGAGCCATACCCACGCGCGATCGGGGCTTAGTTTGGTTTGCAATTATCAATCGCGGCACCGATTGGGACTCTTTGAGAGAGCAGCAAGATATATTTTTGCAAAAGCTGGTGCAGCAGTGGGGAACAGCATCGGCCCTCCCGCTAGCAATTACACCGCACATTGACGGCGCTAGACCGGCCTTGGGGGCAGCAAATCGCAGCGATATTTTGCTCGGAGGTTGAAGAAGTCCTTAGTCCTTAGTCCGTAGTCCTTAGTCCGTAGTCCTTAGTCCGTAGTCAGTAGTCCTTAGTCCTTAGTCCGTAGTCAGTAGTCAGTAGGTAGGGGCGGTGCCAAGAGTGCCAACCCTCTTAACAGTTAACAGTCAACAGTCAACAGTCAACAGTCAGCAGTCAACAGTCAGCAGTCAGCAGTCAACAGTCAACAGTCAACAGTCAACAGTCAACAGTCAACAGTCAACAGTCAACAGTCAACAGTCAACAGTCAGCAGTCAACAGTCAACAGTTGCTGTGAATGCCCCAGAGCATAATGTGAGATTTCTGGCCTGGAGTATGTCACAATTGAGCCAGGACTATTGTGCAAGAAGATGATCAAACTGCGATTGAAAAGATACGGGAAAAAACGCGAGACCAGCTACCGGATTGTAGCGATGAACAGTTCTACCCGCCGCGACGGCCGTCCCCTAGAAGAACTCGGCTTCTACAACCCCAGAAATAACGAAACCAGGCTGGATGTTCCAGCGATTGTCAAGCGCCTCCAACAAGGCGCTCAGCCAACTGACACCGTGCGTGACATCCTGAGAAAAGCTAATGTATTTGAACAAGTCGGAGCCGGAGCCAACGTTGAGTCCAGCAGCACAACAGCAGTCAGCTAGCCCTAACTATGCTGGACTGATACAGTTTTTAATTGCACCTTTTCTGGAGTCGCCGGACTCTTTGCGGGTTGATTGCGAACTGCACCCCCGCCAATCTCGCGTCTGGGTAAGGCTCGCTTTTGAAGATCCTGACAAGGGGCGGGTTTATGGTAGGGGCGGACGCAATATTCAGGCAATTAGAACTACCCTCGAAGCGGTGGCGCAAACTGTGGGTCAGTCGCTCTACTTAGACGTATACGATAGCGAAGGAGGCGATCGAGGCTCCGGGCCGCCCAGGGGCGATCGCGGTATGCGCGATCGAGGAGATTTCCGACCCCGAACTTCGCCTCCCTCGCCGACTCCCTTACCTAGCAGAGCTCCGAGAGAACAACCTCGCCGTACTAACACACCTACGTTTAGAACGAGCAGAAATACTCCCGGTTATTAACTGCAAAATCCAAAAACAATTTTAGGTTTTAGATTGCCTGTTGTAGGCTTGGTATTACAAGCCCCCTGTGATTTTAGATTGCCGATTTTGCGATCGGACACAAATCTAAAATTTTCAATCTCAAATCTCAGCAGCATCAGGTAAATCTAAAATCTAAAACTTGTTCGCGAGCGAAGTCGAAGAATCTACAATCTAAAATCTCAAGTTGTGTGACTTCAAAGAAGGGAGATTTGATTTGTGCCGCAAGCACCAAACTCATTCATTTAAACAGAAAAGACGCCTTAGATACTAGGTAAAACTTAGTACCTGGCGTCTTTTTGTTCGCAAAAGCCAGCTAATTTAACCATCGATAGTTAAATTTTCTAGCAACCGTTAAATCTGGCGCGAACGTAAATAATATCAAATCTGTTAGCATCAGAATAGTAAATTCAGGCGTTGACTGTTAACAGTTAACAGTTAACATCATGAGGTGTGCAACCTGAATTGATATAACCTCACGAATCACAACTATAATCGTTACAGATAAATGGTTTGATTCCCATAGATAACTGTTTGCTGTTTGCTGTTTGCTGTGTGCTGTTTGTTATCCACTGCTACAATTGCTTATTTGGAGGAGCTCATGCTGGCATGACTGAAAAACTAACCATTGAGTTGCCGAACACTCAAAGCGCTATCTCGCTGGCCGGCAATCAAGAAGAAAACTTGAAAATTATCTCTAAGCAAACCGGCGCTAACCTGGTAATGCGAGGGCAAGAACTGCTGATTTCTGGCACAAAAACTCAAGTAGAATTGTGTCATCAATTAGTGCGATCGCTCTCTGACTTCTGGAAAGCGGGCAAAACCATTACCGGAGTAGAAATCCAAACAGCGCGCCAAGCTTTGGATAGCAACCGCCAAGAAGATTTACAAAACTTGCAGCGAGACGTGCTCGCCAAAACCCGCCGCGGCGAAGAAATCAGAGCCAAAACCTTCAAGCAGCGCCAGTACGTCCAAGCAGTACGCACCCACGACCTGACATTTTGCATCGGCCCGGCGGGTACTGGCAAAACATTTCTAGCAGCTATTTTCGCCGTACAAGCGCTATTAAGCAAGCAGTACGAACGGCTGATTTTAACCAGGCCAGCCGTAGAAGCTGGCGAAAAATTAGGATTTTTGCCCGGAGATTTGCAGCAAAAAGTCGATCCCTACTTGCGTCCGCTTTACGATGCCTTGCAAGAAATGATCGAACCCGACAAAATGGCCGATTTAATGGAAAGAGGCCTGATCGAAGTAGCTCCTTTAGCTTATATGCGGGGGCGCACTCTCAGCAATGCTTTCGTCATTTTGGACGAAGCTCAAAATACGACTCCGGCTCAAATGAAAATGGTGTTGACTCGTCTCGGCTTTCGATCGAGAATGGTAGTCACCGGCGATCTAACTCAAACAGATTTGCCCGCACACCAACAGTCGGGATTGTCAGTTGCTCAAAATATTCTGGGAAACGTTGAAGGCATAGCTTTCTGCGAATTCACTCAAGCAGACGTGGTGAGACACCCGTTAGTACAGCGGATTGTCGCTGCTTACGAAATGTACGAAAAATGAATGAAGGAAGAAGGAAGAAGGAATAAGAAAGAAGGAAGAAGAAAGAATTATCCTTTTTTATCTAATTAATTTTCCTGCTTTCCAACTAACCTTTGCTTCTTTTCGATTTAATCCAAAATCCAAAATCCAAAATCCCAAAGTGATATGACTGCGACTCTTAAAGAATTCTTAGAAGCTTGCGAAAAATTGGGGACACTGCGTTTAATCGTGACTAGCAGCGCGGCAGTGCTGGAAGTGCGCGGTTCAATACACAAGCTGTTTTACGCAGAGTTGCCCAAGGGTAAGTATGCAAATATGCACGCCGAAATTTTTGAATTTCACTTGAATATGGACAAAATCAAACAAGTAAAATTTGAGACTGGCGAGGCAAAAAGAGGCAATTTCACCACCTATGCAATTCGTTTTTTAGACGAACAAAATGAGGCTGCTTTGAGCGCATTTTTGCAGTGGGGAAAGCCGGGAGAATATGAACCGGGACAAGTAGAAAATTGGCACGAATTGAAAGAACAATACGGTGAAGTTTGGGAGCCAGCACCGGTTGAAACACTTTAAAGCTAAACAACAATAAAAAAGGTTCGATCGTTCGGACTTTAGTCTGCAAAACAGCCCAAAACTCCTGACTAAAAAAGGTTCATAGTGAGGAATTTAGTTCGCAAAAATTAGGACTAAACTCCTCACTAAGAACCTTTTTGATTAATAGATACAATTAGCTGTTTGAATATCATTTAGTATGAAATTAATTTGGGGTTTTTGTTTGGTTTGCGCGTTAATTTTGTGGGGTGGCGGGGCGCAGGCGGGAGTTTTGGGCGATCGCATTTCCACTTTTCCCAATTGGGAAAGCAAACCTACTATTGCTGCAGCCAAGGGAGATTTAGTGTATCCAGACTGGATGGCTGGCGAGTGGAATATTGCTAGCACTTTAGTAGATTTAGCCGCTCCTTTAGCGCCAAATATTGTGACGCCCGGATTTGAAAGCAACCGCCAGTATTTGCAGCAGCCGGTATTATTTAAAGTGCGATTTCAACCAGAAATAAATACTGGTTTTTTTTCTAATTATAAATCTAAGCTAGCTAAGAAGATTGTGGCCGATCGCGCTTTTAACGGTTTGAACATCGCCAAAGCCTATTTAGGCGACGGCGGCGTACTTTCGGTGAAAGTCGATCCGAACAATCCCAACCGCCAGATTACCATACTCAAAGGCGATCGCCAACTAATCTCGATTGTTACCAGTCGCGGCACCCAAACATCGAATCCCGATGAGTTTGTGTCTGCAGAAATTTCTCAGCAAGTATTTCGGGGAGAGACGGATATTTATTTAAACGAGGTAGAAACAACAACGGCTTATCGAGTAGTTGGAAGCGCGGAAAATCGCGATTCTACGAGTAAAAGAATCGAGGCGGATCAGGTGACAGCGATTTATTTGTCGCCGCAAGACCCGGATTATTTTGCTGCTGGGGGGCATCCTGTGGCTTTGTACCGATATCGGTTGGAGTTATTGCCGGCAGAATAAGCTAAATGGTTGTCAAAAATAGTTTCTATGTTGTTGATAATAGCGATTCCTTCATGACAACCATTCACTGAAATAGCCTCTCCCGGCAAGCTACGATCGTAAATGTTGCCGTTCCAAGCTATTGCCTCTCCTGTGTACAGTTTTATGCGCTTTCCATGAATTCCTTGACTTGTCAAGTAATCTTTGATATTGCTGCCGCACTCAACACATTCTAAATTTTCATAGTGAAATAGCTTTGATTTGCAGTATTTACTCAGCAGTAATTTCACTGATATCCCGCCAATGCCAACAAATTTATGACTTACGCGCGGGTGGCCAGAAACCGGGTTTTTGACGAAAATAATTCGCTGTAGCCAGCAGATTTGGTGAAAAACCCGGTTTCTTCGTCGCAGTGCGCCCAATCTAAAATTGATCTCAAAAAAATAAAAGGTGAAAAATTAATTTTTCACCTTCTAACTTGCGACTTTCTGACTTCCGGTTACGGAACAAACTTCTTGAAGGCCAGCGTCACGTTGTGGCCGCCAAATCCAAAGGAATTCGACAGCGCTACATCAACTTTTAGATCGCGACTTGTATGCGGAACATAGTCTAAATCGCACTCTGGATCGGGATTCTCCAGATTGATTGTCGGCGGAATTTTGTCATTGGCGATCGCCATTACCGCAGCCACCGCCTCAATTCCCCCAGAACCGCCCAAAAGATGGCCGGTCATTGACTTGGTAGAACTAATTGCTACTTTGTAAGCGCTTTCCCCCAAAACCTTCTTAATCGCCTTCGTTTCAGTAGAGTCGTTGGGAAGCGTACTCGTGCCGTGGGCGTTGATATAACTCACCATATCCGGTGTCAAACCAGCATCCTTGAGCGCTAAAGCGATCGCCCGCGAGGCACCCTCGCCCCCCGGTACTGGGGATGTCATGTGATACGCATCGCAGGTTAAACCGTAGCCGACGATTTCTGCGTAAATTCTCGCGCCACGCGCCAGAGCGTGTTCCATTTCTTCTAGAATCAGAATGCCAGCACCTTCGCCGACGACAAAACCATCACGATCGCGATCGAACGGACGGCAAGCATGAGTCGGGTCATCGTTGCGAGTCGAAAGCGCCCTCGCCGCCGCAAAACCCGCCACGCACAAAGGTGTCACCGCAGCTTCCGTACCACCGCAAATCATCGCTTGCGCGTAACCGCCCTGAACCATGCGAAACGCATCGCCCACGGCATTCGACCCAGCAGCGCAGGCTGTCACAGTGCAAGAGTTTGGACCTTTAGCACCCGTTTGAATCGCCGTCAGGCCCGCGGCCATATTCGCAATCATCATGGGAATCATAAACGGGCTGCACCGATCGGGGCCGCGAGTCAAATAGATCTCTTGCTGGTCTTCCAGAACCTTCAGCCCGCCAATGCCAGTGCCAAGAATGACACCCACCTGTTCTGCGTTCAGGTCGTTAATCTCAAACTTCGCATCAGCTAGAGCTTGTTTGCTCGCTGATACCCCAAATTGAGCAAAGCGATCCATCCGCTTTGCTTCCTTGCGCTCTAAATAGTCGTGTGGGTTAAAACCCTTCACCTCTCCAGCAATCCGGCAGTCGTGCCGCGACGCATCGAACAAAGTAATCGGGCCGATGCCATTTTTCCCGGCCAGCAACCCGTCCCAATATTCGGACAAGGTATTGCCGATCGGTGTAATCGCGCCGAGACCCGTGATAACAACGCGCTTACGCTCTAAATTTGTCATGATTTCAGTTTCAAAAAATTAAACACCCAGAACGCAGAACAAAAGAGGAGTTTTTAGTTTTTAAATTTCTCTCCTCTTAGGGGAAAAGACAGGTATTTTATGCTTTTGGAGCTGCAAGTTTGCTGCTGATGAAATCTACAGAAGCTTGAACCGTGGTAATTGCTTCGGCTGCTTCGTCGGGAATTTCAATATCAAACTCTTCTTCCAAAGCCATGACCAGCTCTACTGTATCTAGGGAATCTGCTCCTAAATCGTTAGCAAAGTTGGCTTCCGGCTTGACTTCGCTCGGATCGACTTCGAGTTGATCGGCCACAATTTTCTTGACTCTGGCAAAAATGTCGTCTTGACTCATAACATCCTGTCCTCATTGGTTGCTGCGTATCTAATCTTATCCGAAAGGGGGATCTGCAGGAAAAAGGGTTGCCGCTTTTCTAAGTGACCCTTTGTGTAGGGAGTGGGCCGCGGGCATTGGTAGCAACTTCAGGACTGTTGCGACTCCTCGAAACCGGGTTTTTCACCGAATCTGCGGTCTACAACGAAGTATTTTTCTCCGTCAAACCCGGTTTATGGGCCCAAAATCGTTTTTTTGGTCTTAGGTTCATCCGTCGCAAACAGCCCCTGGAACTCATCCAACCAGTTCTATATGATCGGTATGCATGGGCCTTATGCCAGCCATGTCAAGGTGCTACCGACATATTTACGCGATCCTAGCTGTTGGCGATCGATAATAAACAAGATTTATTGTTGATCGGGATTAAAAACAATCAGATTAAACGATCGTCTGAAACGAAATTTCAACCGTTTGAAGGCTTTCTTCACCACCTTGACAGGGCTAGCCTTGTTATGAATTCGCTAGATTAATGAGTTGCCATTGCAGCATCCAAGCGAAGTGCGATCGTCTCATCTTTTTCTAATCTCATCTTCCAACGCTTGCTTCTTTTTTTCTTTGCTAGCATGGGCTGAAGGTCTTGCCTTTTGGGAACCGACTGATTCTAATTCCTCTTTCTTTACACCAGGCTCGGTTTTCCGTTGTATGCACCAATATCTTTTGTCCATCTGCTCCCGGGCGTTGTTAGATATCGCCGCTATTCACGTGATGTTGATCTGCACGCTGGGGTTCTAATTTCCCAACCAGTTTCTATGGAATCTGGATTATTGGTCAGAGAAGGATACTTATCACTGTTTACTGACGCAATTTCTTGTGCTGAAGTATTGAAACGAGCAGCAATTTTACTTAGAGTATCACCTCGCTGAATTTTATACAAAGTATCTAGCTTACTAAGTGATTGTCTTACCTTCCACGCATTGACTAGATCGCCTTGTGAACGATAAATTTCCTCTGCTATATTATAATCTTTGACAGCCTCTACCTGATTGCCAAATAAGTAGCATTGAACGTCTCCTCGACTATAGTAAGTAGGAGCATACTGCTGATTTAATTGATATGCTTTTTGATATTCTGCCAGCGCAGCTTGTTTATCATTTTTTCTTCGATAAACATCACCACGTCCTACATAAGCAGGTGCATATTTAGGATCTTTTTGACGTGCATTGTTGAATTCCGTGAAAGCTTTATCAATCTCTCTAATTACAAGATATACCCTACCTTTACCAACATATGCAGGTGCATAAGAACTGTTAAAATCTAAAGCTCTATTAAAATCTTCAAGTGCTAAATTATATTCTTCAATATTAAAATAAGCATTAGCTCGATTTATCATAAACTCTACATCTCCTGGTTTTTGCTTGATTTTTTCTGTGAGATCAGAGATTATTTGCTTGTTTTGATATTCAATGAACTTAAAACTGTTATCCCAGCGCGATGATCGAGTTGGGTAAGTGCAAGTTAAAGCAGAAGGTTGCCACTGACCAGTCATACTCCAATGTTCAAAGGAACACCAAGTCTCAATACTTTTATCAACTAGAGAGGTTACTCCCGGTGAAAAATCCAGCCAAGGGCGGATAAACCAAAATGGTAAAGTAATCAATGGTGTCAAATATAGGCTTTTTTTACCTACGATCCACTTCCGTTTAAAGGCACTTCTTTCAAGACTTTGACAAGCTTCTTTTGTTTGCTCAATAACTCTTAGTAGTCCTCGAAGAAAATTCTCTATTTCCTGTAAAAAATCAGTAATACCATCACCAGACTTGTGTAAAAAAGGTTCAATCTTGTAGGAAAACCAAAATAGTCCATAAACAATTCTATACGCTAGCAAGAATATAAGCTGTAAAGCTCTGGCAATTAGCCAAGGAATCAAGCGTAATAATAAAAGTGGCAAGAAAAACATGAGAAGGGTTATAGTGACAAGTGCTTGCCACGGCATAGGCAAGTAGATTAGCCCCCCCCAAATGCTCCGCAAGATTAGGTGCAATAAGCTCATTACTCTAAAACCTAACTTTCTCTACATTTACAATTCATAGAAACTTATAACGAGTGTTCTAACTCGTCGGCACATCGTCAAAATTATCATCGTCATCGTCATCAGCTCGTGGTTGTAAGTCTTCGTTTGCTGCATTACCTTCCAAAGCAGCTTTTGGCGATTCGGTTAAACCCATTAATCGCCGTAAAACTCTTCTACCAGCTTCATCTAGTTGAGAGCCTTCGATTGCATCTTCTTCAATCATGATTTTTAGCAGATCCATATTGCTGCTTGATGCAAGTCGCTTTTGTTGATCGAGCCTATCAATAATACTGGCGATGTTTTCAGGATTTTGCGCTAGATAGGCAGCAAGTAGACTGGCTTCACCACCTCGTAGAAGTTTCTCATAATGCTCTTGATCCGCAGAAGAACGGATACGTTTTAATTTATCAAGCTCAATTTGGGCAATTTGGTCAGCTTGGGCAAGTCTAAATTGAGCCGCTTTGTCAGTTAATGATGCGGCTTCATTCAGTTCGGTTAGTGTTATTTGTTTGATAGTTCCGATCGCTGATGAGTCAATTTGCAATGAAGCTACCAGTTGAGGAACTCGCAATCCTAAGTCATCAAAGCAGCGTTCATCAACAACTCTTCGCCTCACACTTCTATTAATATCTTTTTCTGCCATCGCATTTTCTCGCAAATCATAATCACGAGAAATTTGTTTCATCTCATTAATGAGGCGTGCTTTTAAAACTGAAGCGACATCCTGTATCCCTGCCTTTACGATGATTTGTGCATCAGAAACAGAGCAGGTAATTTCTACTGTGGTTGGAAAGTCGAACCCAGAAGTTTTTGAAGGTAAGGAACAATCAATTTTTAGTACATATTCACTAACATCTATTTTGTATAAGAAATTATACCCCCCAAATTTAAATTTACTAAAAGAGATCGGTTTATCTGTGTGACTAATGACTAACAATTCACCGCCACTACGAGACAAGACGAGAACTGTATTGGGCGCAGGTACAGGAATCTCTTTAGTCAAAGACCAGCCTCGAACATCTTCTTGGCTTAAAATTGGATTGAATGTTTCTTGCATAGTTTCTCTCCTTTACTGTGTTAATCCTTTTTGTTGTAAAAATGCCAGCATTGTTACTGCATATGAATTTCCTCGATCTGCCCACCTCTTGAGATAACCCTTAAGGCGGAGCCGTTCTTTTGAATCTCCATGTTTCATAATCCTGGTGATAATTTTTCCAAGAGGTTGCCTTAGTTCAGGATTTTTTTCTACAAAAATAAACCAGAACTCTAGCTCTTTTATCACCAAAGAACGAGTCTGTTTAAGATTTAGAGAAGATCTGATAAGTGACGAAACAGTTTGTGAAATTTTTTCATCTGTCTTGGCTAGCCAAAATAGCGTTGGCAATTTTTGGTAAGTGAAATTATCTACTGAAGTCTCTGATGTTTTCATAATGCCCCAAGTAACAAAAGCAGCCATTTCATGAGACGATTCTTTTCTGTCATACCTTAGCCATGTCTCAAGATGTTTTAAGATAATCAATCGATTATCAGGAATAGATTCACTCATTTCAAAAAGCATAACTATGCCTTCTAAAATATCTGAAAAAAGACTAACATCATTTGATTTTATAATCTTCTGAAACTTCTCAAAAGCATCATCTGGAAATTTCAAACCAACGTAAAGACTATAAGCTTCTATGGATGTTCGTCTTAAGTTGGGCGAGTTCTTTAATGTACTCCAATGGGATAGTAGATTTCGTGCTTGTTGAGGAGAATTTTCATCATCGCCTAATGCAGTCATACTCAAAGATAATGCTGCTAACGAACGCTGTGAAGGGTTGTCAGCTTTTGCCCAGGGAATCAAAACCATTTCACGCACTCGGTCAAATCGATATTTGCAAGACTCACGGAGTGCATCAGCAAGATGAACTTTCGTTAGAGAACTTTGTGTTGTACCAAGTTCTACCAAACAACCAAGAATTATCTGCCAGTAATAGTCTTCTTCCTGCCAAATATATCTTAATAAAGCACCTTGAAAATTTGGGTCATTGAACAGGTAAATCTCAAATGAGTTGCGCCCAAACTCTGTATTTTCATGGCTATCTTCAGTATAAGCAAAGACTATCCTCAGTCGTTTTTTAAACCCTAGCATTTTAAATTTGAGGGTTTCATCATCTAGTTCTTGAGTATCTTTGCCTGATTCTGAACGCATTTTAGACTCTAGTTTCTCGCTCAGAGCGATAATAGATTTGCAATCACTTCCGTTCAAAAACGCCATCGCTATCATTAGAGAACGATGATGAATCCCTGGGTAATTCTCAAACCAACGCTCTACCCTTTCGGGCAAAGGTATTGCAGCATAATCAGAATCATCTAAAGTTGCAGGATCGCGATCGGAAGATCCCTCTGAATTACTCTTACTATAATTATATTGGCTACCACCAACAAACTGCCCACTACTGTTGTAAAAACTTCCATCGATATGTGTACCACCACTTTGGAAGTTAATAGTGCCTACTGAACCACCTTGTTTTATGAACTCGCTGACAAATCTTTTTGCAAAGTTTTGAAACTGCTGTTGAGATTCATCAACTTTATTCTCACCAGATGACTCTTTCTTTACAAATGATTGAAAGATTTTTTCACGCTCATCATCAGAAGGTTTTTCTTTTTTCTCAACATTTACAGGTTCCTGTTTGGGTTGCTCAGGGGATAGATTTTCCTTATTGGGATCGCCTGGAGGTGTGGCAATAGACATGGCACTTTAAAGAAATCCGGCAGGTATGAACATAGCAGTTAACTCAGCAGGGTTAGAAATTCTACTTATTACCTGCATTGTGTTGATCACCACCAAAAAAAGTTCCGCCACGATTGTCCAAGTCACCTCGAAGAGAAACCCCACCACTCTGGTGATTAACTGATTGATCTACTGCGCGATCATGTTCTGAACCTTTCTCTTGCATTAGCTTCAGCAACTCTTGACTCAGTTCTGGATTTCCTTCGAGAATATCTCTGATTTGACTAATTAACGCAAACTGCGAAATCTCATCTGGACGCTGTATTACATTAGTGACTGCCTCCTGGGCGGCTCCTTTCTTCTGAACTTGAGGGCTAAGTTTTGTCCAAACATTCTTAGCTTTGTCCCAACTGGATTTTCCTAGAGCTTTTACAGCGTCGGCACTAACCCCCTCAGCAACTTTCTCACCAATTTTTATGAGGAAGGGTAATGCAGGACATAGTAAGCTAACAAGGAGCTTTGCAAGTTCTGTAGCATCTGGCATATTAAGTTATCCTGGGTAGTTTAATGGTTAGCCTTCTGATTAGGCTGGTGTATCTACGTAATTTCCGGAAAATTTGACATAAACTCGTGAGGAGATCGTCAAGATAGGATATCTTACCTAACGATCTAAATAAAATGCAGATGATATAAGACAGCACAGAAGGTCATGAAAACTTAACTTTGGATGCAAACAAAGAGTTTCCAACTACTGCCCCATTGATAACCCTGAAGTCTAACTATGTAGGATCTCGTAGGTAGGGTGTAATTTATGCCTATGAAGATATTATGCACCTGTTTTTCTTTTTATGTCAAGCACTACTTAGTCTTATCGTCCTTCTGAATTTCCATGCAATACTCCGGACAGTTTTTTGAACTATTCTATAACAATAGTCCGGACAGTTTTTATATGGCCCAATGGCTTATTCTGTAGGACTTTGAGTCAGTGTGGATAATTAAATCAATGTCAGCTCCACCCCGCTCGTTGCATTTAATTCGACTTTATTTATGATCCTTGCGCTGTAAAGCTTGTAGTCTCGTTCCAAAAACTGTCCGGAGTATTGCTATAAGGCTTTCAGAGCTTGCAGTTTAAGGCTTGAGCCTTTTATTCAAAGTTACCTTGAGCCCTAACTTTGAATAAAAAGATCCCACCCACGGCGGGATATGGGTTTGAGCCTCAAAACCTGCCTAAATTCTGTCCGGAGTATTGTCAACACGCTCTGGGGTAGATAATGTTGGTCAATAGCTAGCCGCCTCAACGATTGACTCATAATTGTCTAAAACTAGGTAAGGATATGGAGAGGGAAAACGAAGCAGGAAGCATCCCGACTTCGATCGCTCTTATCCATTGTCCTGAACATTGTCTCCCAGCAAAAACGACTATGCCATCCCCAACTCTCAAATATGCTTACTTTCCCGGTTGCGTAGCCCAAGGGGCCGCCCGCGAACTTTACCAGTCTACCCAAGCGCTGACTCAAGCCTTGGGCATTGAACTGGTGGAACTCAAGAAAGCTTCCTGCTGCGGTTCTGGCACTTTTAAGGAAGATTCGCAGTTGCTGGAAGATACCGTCAACGCCCGGAATATTGCCTTGGCTGAGCAACTCAATCTGCCTTTGCTGACGCATTGCAGCACTTGTCAAGGGGTAATCGGTCATGTGGACGATCGCCTCAAAGAATCCCAAAAGACCGATCGACCTTACCTCGAAAAAGTCAACGGTTTGCTGGAAAAACAAGGCTGTTCGCCTTATCAAGGCAGTACCGAGGTGAAACATCTGCTGTGGGCGATCGTTGCCGATTACGGTTTGGAGGAAGTTCAAAAGCGAGTCACCCGCAAGCTTTCGGGCTTGAAGTGCGCGTCTTTTTACGGATGCTACCTGCTGCGAGCTCAGGATAAGCTGCTTTACGATGACCCGCACCAACCGGAATCGATGGAAAATGTATTTCGGGTGATCGGCGCAACTCCGGTTTACTATCGAGGGCGGACGCAGTGCTGCGGCTGGCCGTTGGCGAGTTATGCCACTGACCAATCTTTTGGGATGGCCGGCAAACACATTCAAGATGCTCTTGACAATGGGGCTGATTGTATGGTAACTCCTTGTCCGCTGTGTCATTTAAATTTGGATTCGCGACAGCCGGAAGTGGAAAAAGTAATCGGGCGCAAATTGGGTTTGCCGGTGCTGCATTTGCCGCAATTGGTGGCTTTGGCTTTGGGCGTGGAACCAAAAAAACTAGGACTCGATCGGCATATTGTTTCAACTAAGCCCGTGTTAGAAAAATTAGGCTTTTAGTCGATCGATTTGCACCAGTTTGCAGCAATAGTAATTATCAAAAAATTTGCAACAGTTGCTATAGGAGCTGGCTCACCCAAAATTTTTCTACAAGCCAGAATCTCAAATAACAAGCCTTTGCAACTGTTGCAGCAGTTTGGGAGATTAGCATAAAGACTTGAGTTTTTACTCAAATCAAATCCGGTTAGATCGGAATTATACAGAGCCCGCGAGCCGAAAGCTCGATCGGGCTCATACATTTTTGAGTCAATACAAGATACAGACAAAAAAACAGTATACTATTATACAAAATAGTTTTAAGACTTCCTAACTTCCTAGTTAGAGACAAGGAACAAGCAATGAAACGAAACCCAATAAATCTCACACGTTCGGTATTAATATGGGCAATGCTAGGAATAATTTGTGGTTTATTTGCTGCAAGTTATTGGATATGTTTGTCTTACATGATGCGGGGATTTGAAAATTTTAGTGGAGGTTATCTACTAATCGTCATGCCCCTTACTGGTTTGCTCATCGGTTTGCTCATTCATTGGCTGGGAAATCCTGGAGAAATTGGGTTGATCATTGACAATATTCATCTCAAGGGTGGCCGATTACCAATGAATGAAAATCCTTCGATGATTCTGTCGTCGCTACTCAGTATTGCCAGTGGAGGAAGTGCTGGTCCAGAATCGCCAATGGTGCAAGTCACAGGTTCAATTGGTACCTGGTTAGCCGATCGCTTTAAATTAAGCGGAGAAGCACTACGAACTTTGAGTCTTGCTGGTATGGCGTCTGGGTTTACAGTTTTGTTCGGCGCTCCTTTAGGCGGTACTTTTTTTGCTTTAGAAATCCTGCATCATCAGAATGTTGTAGAGTATTTTGAAGCAATATTGCCTGCGGTAGTGGCAAGTTGTGCAAGTTACACCATCTTTGTCGCAATTACTCAGCTTGGACTTGGGCCTACCTGGAATTTTCCTCAGTACAATGTGGAAAGCCTTTATGACTTTGGCGCAGCGATTGCTTATGGAATCGTAGGGGCGATTATGGGGTGGTTTTTTATCGCCGTATTTCGCAGTGTTGGTCGCTTGTTTGATTCGATACGCAGTCCCATTTATGTGCGAACTACTTTAGCCGGACTAGCACTTGGTGGTTTCTCAGCTTACTTTCCGCTCACACGTTTCTTTGGGGAACATCAAATAGAAAAAATTGTTGAGGGAAACTTTTCTTTGACATTTCTCTTGACTTTAGTTGTTGTTAAAGTATTGGCCATTAGTGTGACCATCAATGGGGGCTGGCGAGGTGGAATAATCATTCCGCTATTTTTTATAGGAGCCTGTTTGGGAAAGGCAATCACCATCATGAATCCCATCGGCTCGAATGAGACTTTGGCAATGATTTGTGTAATGGCTGCTCTGAATTCAACGGTTACTCGCACTCCAATTAGTACAACTCTGCTCCTCGCGAAGTTGACAGGCTTAAGCACTTTTACACCGATTCTATTTGCTAGTCTCGTGGGCTTCTTCTTAGCTCCCCGATCTCCCTTCATTGCCTCACAGCGTAAAGTAGATTGACAAACGGGTAAAATTCCTCTAATAGCTCGTGTAGCGGTAAGCAATGCTTGCAAATTGCGAGTGTAGAGTCTCAAGGCTTCAAGGTTTATGCCATTACAAATGGACTGTTTGCATCAAACAACATCTCGCCGTTGATATTCGTCAATTTGCGGTTTTTTATCTTCACAAAAGCCACGGTTGCCACCGAGTCCGCCTAAAAACGGATACAAGTTTCGACGAATTCGGCTTTGAGTCGATCGATTGGCACGGTTTGGCAGTCAGAATTGGAGTTTTTGCTCAGATCCAATCCGGCGGATCGAAATCATACCGTAGTGCTGTCTCCGGTAGCGTTAAGACCGAATCCGGCGATCGCAATCATACCCTAGTGCTGGAACTCGGGCACGCGAACTCCCTAGGGCGCTCTTCAAGCTACTTCTATGGGACTGGAAGCGTGAATAACTGTGAAGTTTTGTCGCTTTTTGGGGAAGTGCTTCCAGCCACTGCGGTAAACTAACGCTTAACTCTCTGTGCAGGCTATAGCGGTGGCACGTCGCCGTCAAATCTGTTAATCCGCAGAGCTAGCAAATTTTTAGTGACTCGTTGGGAGCCTTTATTCAATGTCTCATTCAGTCAAAATTTACGATACCTGCATCGGCTGCACTCAATGCGTCCGCGCTTGTCCGACTGATGTTTTGGAGATGGTGCCCTGGGATGGCTGCAAAGCGGCTCAGATTGCCTCATCTCCCCGCACAGAAGACTGTGTAGGTTGCAAGCGTTGCGAAACTGCTTGCCCTACAGATTTTCTAAGCATCCGGGTTTACCTGGGAGCAGAAACTACTCGCAGTATGGGTCTAGCCTACTAAATATCGATCGGCACGCCGATCGAATTACGGGCACGTATAGAGGGGGCGATTAAATTGCCCCCTCTCTTTTAGTCGCAAAATCTGAATTTTGTGGCACGAAGAAGCTAAAAATGATAAAACTTGGGTTTTATGGCGATCGCTAAGCAGGAGTTTTACCTTAAATGTGCGGAATCGTTGGCTATATCGGCACGCAAACAGCAAGCGAGATTTTGCTAGCAGGATTGGAGAAACTAGAATACCGGGGCTATGATTCAGCGGGCCTGGCTACCATCTCCGAAGGAGAAATTACCTGCATCCGAGCAAAGGGCAAGTTGCACAACCTCCGGGAAAAGCTAGCAGAGATAGACTCTCCGGCTACCATCGGCATCGGACACACCCGCTGGGCAACTCACGGCAAACCAGAGGAATATAACGCTCACCCTCACATGGACAATAGCGGGCGAATTGCCGTTGTTCAAAATGGCATTGTCGAAAATTATCGCGAGTTGCGGCAAGAATTGACAGCGAAGGGACATAAATTTGTCTCGGATACCGATACAGAAGTTATTCCTCATTTAATAGCTGATTTTTTTGAGGAAGAAAGAAGGCAGAAGGCAGAAGGAAGAAGGAAGAAGGAAGAAGAAAAAGATCCCACAGCAGAGGAAATTGCTGATTTGTCGTTTTTGGAAGTGGTTTCCAAGGTTGTCAATCGGTTAGAAGGAGCTTTTGCGATCGCTGCGATTTGCGCCGACTTTCCAGACGAAATAATTGTTGCCAGACAGCAAGCTCCTTTGGTTATCGGCTTTGGTGCTGGCGAATTTTTCTGCGCTTCCGACACGCCGGCCTTAATATCTCACACCCGCACCGTTTTGTCCTTGGAAAATGGCGAATTGGCTAGGCTAACTCCGATGGGAGTCGAAGTTTACAACTTTACAGGGGAAAGGCTCAAAAAAAGCCCGCGCATCCTTGGTTGGAGTCCGGTTTTAGTCGAAAAACAAGGCTTCAAACACTTCATGCACAAGGAGATTTATGAACAGCCAGCCGTAGTTCGAGCTTGTTTGGATGCTTATTTAGACAGCGATTGGCAGCCGGGAAATCTGCGCTCTCCCATCAATCTCAACTTGCCCGAAGAACTTTGTGCCGATGTTGAACAAATTTCAATTCTCGCCTGCGGAACGAGCTGGCACGCCTCGCTAATTGGCAAATATTTGTTGGAACAGCTAGCGAATATTCCTACTGCGGTGCAGTACGCTTCTGAGTACCGTTACGCACCGGCACCGCTAACAGCAAATACTTTAATTATTGGGGTAACGCAGTCGGGAGAAACGGCAGACACCCTGGCTGCTTTGGGGATGGAACAGCAGCGCCGTGCGGGTTTTACCGATAAATTTCGCGCGAGAATGTTGGGCATTACTAACGGAACAGAAAGCTCGATCGCCCACATGATGCCGCACGTAATCAGCACCCACGCCGGTATAGAAATCGGCGTGGCTGCTACTAAAACTTTTGTCACTCAGTTGATGGCATTCTATTTATTAGCTTTGGATTTAGCGCACCGGCGACAAACAATCAGCACGGAGAGATTGATAGAAATTATTGCTGGTTTGCGCCATTTACCAGGGCAAATTGAGAAGTTTTTGGAGATTCAAGAACAGTATGTGGAGGAATTGTCCCACCAGTTTACCGAAACCCAAGATTTTATATTTTTGGGGCGGGGAATTAACTTTCCGATTGCTTTGGAAGGGGCGCTGAAATTGAAGGAAATTAGCTACATTCACGCTGAAGGATATCCGGCGGGAGAAATGAAACACGGCCCGATCGCCCTTTTGGATGCTAAAGTGCCTGTAGTGGCGATCGCCATGCCCGGAAGCGTCTACGAAAAAGTCCTTTCCAACGCTCAGGAAGCCAAGGCGCGCGACGCACGTTTAATTGGCGTTACCCCGAAGCAGGGCGCAGCGGAAGCCGATATTTTTGACCACGTTTTGCCGGTACCTTTGGTGGATGAATTGTTGTCGCCGATTGTGACAGTAATTCCGCTGCAATTGTTGGCCTATCACATTGCGGCACGTCGGGGTTTGGATGTGGATCAGCCGCGCAATTTGGCGAAGTCGGTGACGGTGGAATAAGGGAAGTCATTAGTCATTAGTCATTAGTCATTAGTCATTAGTCATTAGTCATTAGTCATTAGTCATTAGTCATTAGTCA
>NZ_JAUBTN010000046.1:0-12691 GCF_036705055.1 Microcoleus sp. CZ3-B2
ATGACTAATGACTGATGACTAATGACTGATGACTAATGACTAATGACTAATGACTAATGACTAATGACTAATGACTAATGACTTCCAATTTTCAACTCCGAAACAATCGAGTGTACTGAATTTCATGGGCCATGCTAGCCAGTCCCAATCCCCAACTACAACTAGCAAGATCATCGTCTTCTAATTGTAAAACTTCTCGCGCCGTAGAGTTAATTTGAAACTGTAAATCTAACAGCAACTGCTGGCCTGCAGTTTGACCCAAAGGAATCAGTTTCACGCCCGCACTCGCCAAATTTGCAGCCCAACTGTACAAATATCCTAACACGGCGGCTTCCTCTTCTATCTGCCAGTTGGCGGCGGCAATGCCAAAGCCGATCGCAAAATTGCACGGATTGCCGCCAGATTCCACCAAATCTTTGACAATAGTTGTTAAATCAGAAACAACGGGCGATTCCCTGCGGGATAGCTTCGCTTCACGCAAATCCAGCAACAACCGCGTCAAAGTCCGTCCCATCTGCCAACTTTGCAAGCGCAACTCTTCACTTTCCTTAGCAGCAGTCGCCCAAGCATTCCAGTAATTCAAAGCCCTCAAATCCCCAATTTTTGCCGCCCTCAAAGCCCGTATCGCCACAGCAGCTTCTACTCGCACCGCCCCGAATTGCAGCGAATTTTCCAACCAATTCCTCAAACTAATCTCGCTGTCGATCGCACCGGTTTCTACCAGACTTTCGATTCCCTCAGAATAACTATAAGCTCCCACAGGCGCAAAAGCTAACTGCAACAAACATAAAAGTTGATTGTTCACTGTTGACTGTTGACTGTTGACTGTTGACTGTTGACTGTTGACTGTTGTTATTTGTTATTTGTTATTTGTTATTTGTTATTTGTTATTTGTTGGTTGTTGTTTGCAATGCCCGATGCCCGATGCCCTGTTTGGCCGATGCCCTGTTTGGCCCATTCCCCATTCCCCATTCCCCATTCCCCATTCCCCATTCCCCATTCCCAATACCTAATGGCTGTGGCCGTAAGCGCCCGTTTCCGGCTGAAATGGTACAATTTCCTCTATAACTTCCAAACCCATTTTTTCGAGCATTCCCTGCAAAACAGAGTCGGGAGAAAGCCTTAAATAATTATCGGTAACTTCTAAAGCTACGTGACGGTTTCCTAAATGATAAGCCGCCCGCAGCAGTAGCAACTTAGTCGAGGCCCGCGCTGTGATTACCGGTTCGGGTTTTGCACTTACCTGTACCAAACAGCTACCGTCTTCCGATTGCAATAAATCTCGATCGCGCAATACCGTACCTCTGGGTAAACTCAGGTGCAGTTTTTCCCCACCTTCTGTCTCGAATTGGTGGCGGCTGCGAGTGCGATCGTCGGCTGTCATTGCTAAAGTAAAGCTGACAGCAGCATCGGGATTTGCAGGCAAATGTTTGGTGAAAGTTAGCATTTTTTTATTTTATTCCTCAATTTAACTCGCTTCACATCTAGTTTTTGAGGAAGATCTTTTTTATCTTTAATAACGACTGACAGCGAGTTACAAAATTGTCATCTCTCTGAACCGCTCCCGTCCTTGCATACCATGTTTTGCTCGTTTTGTCAAGCACTTTATTACAGGCGAGATCCCTTTCTTAACTATTTTCGCATAACGCCCAGTAACTCTAACAACAGAACGGGAGAGGAAGAAAGACTCAAACACTCGATTTTATTGATTTCCCGCTTGTTGCAGCCGCAGCAGCTCGGCTTGAATTTGCTGTTTGACTTCCGGATTCCTTTGCTGCAGCAAAGTGAGCTCGTTGAAGCGTCTAACTGTCAAGTTATTGCTTTCAATAATTTTTTTAGCTTGGTCGCAGTAATTCACAGCCACGCCGCGAACACCTCCCGACAGCCTGTTAATTTCCTGAGTTTCGTTGCACACTACTCTGGGTACCGAGCCTCCAGCCATTCCTTTAATTTCCTGATAAGCTTGCACCCGTCTGGGTTCTATTGACAAGACAGCGCGAGCGTAGTTAGTAATTTCGGTGTTGCTAATGGCTTGAGCTTGGGCTGCTGCTCCGAAAACGAGGTTTGGGGATTGTCCGTACAAGCCAGGGGCCCATCCGGTAGCCAAAGCTGCTGCAGATATGATGACGGAGAACAGCGATTGCCGTAGCATCGGGTTTAGGCGAAATTTAGAGTTGTTGGTTAAGGTGTTCATGGTCGTCGGTGATTGCTTGCGTGTAAATAAAAATGACACAGCGCTGGGAGGCTCAATATTTGTGAATCATGTGGTGGCGAAAAAGTTCCTGCCGACAAGCGTGACAATCTTTAATTCAAGTAGAAGGATTTGCGCGGTTGCTAGGGCGATCGACTTTTTAGCAAACTCGATAATTAGATCCATCCTAACATCTCACCAGAAGTTGATAGAACACAGTATTTAGACGCTCATTTTCATTGCGGTGCGTTTCATAATTCCCTCTACAAATAATTCTCACAGCTCAAATATTAAATAATTATAAAACTCCTTGACAAATGACTCGTATTTAGGTGCGATCGCCCATCAGACGATTTTAGATTTTAGATTTTAGATTGGGGAATTGGGAATGATATCAATTCCGGTTGCACTCCTCATGACTGTTGACTGTTGACTGTTGACTGTTGACTGTTGACTGCTGACTCGATTTTATTATTCCGATGCAACCGGAAACGATATGACGCACGCGCGAACCTGGTTTGTTATCGTAATCGATCGCACAGGGTATTACTACCCCAAGACAGAGGCAGCATTCGGGAACTACAGACTAAAATCTTGTTATCAAAACCCGCGCTATCTGTTTTCGGCCATCACCTGCGAACCTTCAATTCGGCCCCGCTTCCTCAAGTTTCGGGCTGGGAAAACTTCTCTGACTTATCGAGAAACCAAGTTTTTCTACCAAAGATTGTTACAGCCGCCGGCAAGACTAGAAAAACCCGGAGGGCTGGAATTTTTGTACCTGAGCCTTCTTGTCATCGATCGCAAACAGCGAATTTTTGCAAGCATTTTCGCCGTAACTTAACAATTATTAATTACCGATTTCCCATGAAAGCTCAAAAAGAAATTTGGCGAGTCATCCTCGCAGTAGCTATCAGTACCGTAGGCGTGCTGCACTTTGCAGTACCCGCACCCTTTATCAGAATCATGCCGCCCCAGCTTCCTTACCCGGAAGCATTGGTTTATATCAGCGGTTTTTTCGAGATTTTGGGCGGGATTGGGCTGTTAGTTCCACCAGTCAGCAGAGCGGCGGCGTGGGGGTTAATTGCCTTGTTTATTGCCGTGTTTCCAGCTAATATCAATCAGGCAGTCAACAGCATACCCATAGAAGGGATTCCCGACAACCCATTATTGTATTGGTTCAGGCTGCCTTTTCAAGCCGTTTTGATTGCTTGGGCCTGGGTTTATACCAAACCAGACGAAGGTAAACCACGGGCTTCTATAATTCCAGATACGACAAAAAATGCCCCATGAAGCAGTTCGACTACCATGCGGATTTTAAGAACATCGACTTTCGACAGCACCCAGAACTTTATTGCGTGGGGAAAGGAGAACAAGGAGTGCTATTGGTGGAGCCCTACAAAGGAGAAATTCTGCCTTTCTGGAGATTTAAGACTCCTGAAATTGCCAGGGAGTCCAGCAGCAAAATTTACTCGTTATTTTTAGAGTATCTCGATGGCGAAGATTTTGTGGGAGCGGACATGGCGCGCAAGTTCTTACAAATGGGGTATACTCGATCGCGCCGCTACGCCAACCACAAAAGCGGTCGAAAATACAAGCAGAACCCTCAAAAAATGGAGTCTGTTGCAGAGCAAACCGCTGCTCGCCAAGATATTTTACCCCTAGATGCAGATCCGGTGAAAGCAGAATCCGCCACCATTTTTAAAGACAAATGGATGCTGGCCAAAACCAATGAGAAATATCTCCTGCTTTTAGCCAGACACCGGCAGATGTACGAATCTTCTTCCAGCAAGTCTGAGGATTGACATCCTGTCCCGTCGATTATCATAAAAAACCAGGTTCGTAGTGCCGAATGCGAGTCTGATTGAAGGCTGCAGACTTTCGGGCGCGAACCGTTAACGCCTGCGGTTAATTGAGCAGGCGCGATAGGGCATAAACTTACAAAAACTGACTTATAAATTACCATTTCTCCCCCGGGGCAGCAATGCAGTTGTGCTTGCCTATCTCGGGGGCGAATTGACTTACCAGATCCTACAATTTACTCATCATCTTCTTCTGTTTGCCACTGTCGCAAAAGTTCAAAGGCATTAAAGCCCCTGTATTGCAGGTAGTTCAAGACTTTGCCCTTAGTTTTTGGATCTACTCGATCGATCGCGTCGATCTTGTATTTCCGCATGACTTTGGCTTTTAATTCTGCCAGTTTTTGGGCTTCTGAATCCTGATTTTCGGCAAATTCTTCTTCCCAGACTTGCTCGAATAAATCGCTAGTAATTCCTTTTTGCAGGCACTTGCGCTTGATGGCGGATTTCCCGTATTTGCCCGCAGCACTTGCGATCGAGTTTGCCACCAAGCGAGTGTCAGACTGATAGCCCCGGTCTTGAATTTGCGCGATCGCCTCCAATATTTCCTCATTGCCAAAACCTTTCTCTTGCCCCTTTTTGCGAAGTTCAGAGGCACTGTAGTCTTTGCGAGACAAGAGAAAATAGAAATAGTCAAGACAGCTCATCAGTTAAATCGCATGGTGGCGCGCAAATACTCGTGTAACGAATGCAAATCCAGTAGCCTTAACCTAGGCTGACTGCATCGCGCTCGCCTTTATTCTTCTGTATCCTCCTCATCATCTGCCAATTCCACCTCTGGTCTGTCGGCATCGATCTGAATCAAGCGAATGTGCTTGTATCCGAGTTTAATTTCAAACTCGTCTCCTGGCTTTAATCCCATTTCTTGGGTGTAATTTGCCCCGATCACGATCGAGCCATTCTTGTGAACGCTAGCGCGATAACTCGCTTCTCGTCCGCGTCCGTCTGCTTTAGATTTCTCTAGCTCAATGCCCTTAGCAGCTAATACTGCATCGTAAAACTCAGCCAGGTTAATCCGTGTTTCTCCACTCTTGCTGACGGTGAAGTAGCCGCAAAGCTTTGCAAGTTCTCTGCGAGGCAAATCGCTGCCTTTGATTTTTTGAAGCAGACCTTTTCCTGTTAAGGGTGCTGTCGCTGTTTCTGCCATTGACCTTACCTCGGTTATTGGAGTTTACTTATATCAATTACAACACATTAGATTAACTTTGTTTCACTGTCAATACTAAGAATTAAAAAGATCGGATTCTGGATAAATTTCTGCAGCCTCAAAACTGGGGGTACAACTCGTGGATGCTCGAAGGGCGATTTATTTGCTGCTGGCGACTAAAATGGTTGTCTGAACCCTTGGAGCGATCGCAGCAGGAATTATTGTCGCAAATTAAATGCTTTACTTTTTTACAGTAAAGTCTGTTCCCTGCATTCACCAATCCAGCTCCTGTCTGCAGTCAAAGTAAAAAACAAGACAGACATGAATGGAAATACCTAGAGCGCGATCGCTGCAAATCTGCCCAAAGCATTTACCTGCGCGGGGTTAACTTTTACCTCAACAAGGCGAGGCCGCACATATTTTCGATCCCCCTACCAGCTAGCTACTTATAAACCCTGTTTTTCGGGCTGCCAATCCCCTCAAAACCCCAAATACCGAGTCCCAATCTTCTATTAAGGTGTTCGGCATATAACTCGCACAGAAAACAGTCCGACGATGGCAATCCGGTAAAAATTCAAGCAAATTTGACCTGTTCGTTGAACGGGTTTTAGCTAGACAGGCGGGAATCCCCAGCCCATAATCTTTGGGCGAGTGGGATGAGAGCCGCGCTTTTGTGAGGAGCTATCCTCCCTCCGCGATGTTGGGCCCAGCCAACCAGCATTCTTAAAGATGGCGACGAGACGAGCACTCATTGTAATAATTGTGGTAAAATACTCATATCTTCGATCGCAGAATAACAATCTATATCTAGATAAAACAGCTTTGATGTGACAAGTGGGGCGGGACCTGTTCCTCACTATAAAACGCCGTAGAGCGCAACGATGAAGGAAGATATTGATATCCTTGACCGAACTCAGATGCCTACAACATACCGCTTGCGGTTGGTGTAGGAGCGTCACCTAAAACCAGACTCCACCGGCGCGGCAGAAACATCGCGCAGCCACCAAGAAGGAAATAAGCTGTTGGGTATTTAAATTGTGTGTGGTGATTGAGGGTCTGATGGGAGAGAATTTTTTGCGATGTCAGGCAAATATACAATTTAAAAGCCACCGCAGGTTCATACCATTTTCGCTCCAGACGGTGACTCTGTTGTTAATTGTTAAGGCTCTGGGTTTGATTGGCGGCACGCCGCACCACGAATGCTCGATCGAGCATTTCGCGACTCATACCAGATTTTGATACCATTTTCACCCAAAGAATGTAGCGGCAGGGCAACTCCCAACCCTGACGTAATAAGTCAATCTTTATTAATAAGCTGTTGTGCAAATAAACATTGTATATTTTGATGACAATCAAAAATTGTCAAATCCTCTCCCCCTCTCCCCTTCTCCCCCTCTGGCCCTCAATCGCCATACACAATATATATGAGCAACAGCTTAGGACTTACGCACTAGGGGCCAGAAACCAGGTTTTTTGACAAAAATTCTTCGCTGCAATCCGCAGTAAGGGTAAAAAACCCAGTTTCTTTGTCGGGAGTGCGTAATATCAAATCCGGTCGATCGCAAAAACGGTTCGTAGTGCGGACGACCGTCGGCACTACGAACCTTACTGATTGCGGTCAATTGACCGAACATGATATAAATCCCGATCGCAAATCTCAAATCGCCAATCGCAAATAGTATGGTTTCGATTTACAACCCGATCGAGCGATACAAGTTCTCACCTGCGATCGGGCAATCGATTTTAATTTATCTGTTGAATATAATTTTGCGACAGGGGAGTCCGCATCTCCGGGAGTAACTGTTCCGGTTTCGCGCTGCGGTGCTGCAAGTACCGCAACCCAGCAAAGCCAGCACTCAAAGCAACCGGCAACAAGCAAAGCGTCAGCGCCAGACATTTTTTTAATCCCGGTTTTTTTAACGCTTTCTGAGCCTTTTGAGCGACAGGGTTTGGTGAAATAACCGAAGACTTTGGATCGGAAATAGAGTTGGGTAAATTAGTCGCCGATGGTCGATCGCTCGGGTTCATCCAATCCCTGCGATCTTTTAGTTGGTCAGGACAATATTCCCAGACTTCGCCGTCCTCACTGTCTGACTCATCCGTTTGATAGGCTGGCTGTGGCGGGTTTTGGGCGATCGCCGCCACCGAAGACGGCCTCTTCCATTCTGTGCCAGACGAGGCCGCCGACGGCATTCCAGACGCGATTATTTGCAGCCCGAGACTGGATGCGGTACTTTGGGTTGGAGCGCCGGTCAGATAGCCGTCAAAGTCCGGGTGCTGGTAGAGAATGGGCAAAGCCCAATATAACTGGTGAGAACCGTAGGTAGAAATTAGTCCCGCCCTGGCCCGACTCAGGCTGAGATCGACTGGATAGCCTTGATTGAGATTCCGGTAAAACAGCCGCGTCAGAGTTAGGGCTACTTCGTCGGGGATGCTTTCTGCCATTGCTAGCACTGCAGGAATGCCCCGCTTGACTAAAGCTTCGGTTAAGTTGCGTTCCGGGCTGTCGTCTGTGATGCCTGATGGGCCGCCGTAGGCACCGCGACAGGAGTTGAACACAGCCATCTGAATGCCGTTGTTGACCAGCAATCCCGCTAAGTCGTCGCCGCTCAAGGTTTCGGTTAAGCCGGTGCGGCTGCTGACTAGGTAGAGTTCGCCACCTCTGGAACCGGGGTTGCTGTGGCCTGCGTAGTGCAGGACTTGGTAATGTCCTTGTTCTAGGGCTTGGGTAAGCTGTTCTCGATCGGGCTGTTCGAGAATAGTCAGTTGAATTTCCGGGGAATGGAAGCCGTTTTTGAGGGGGTTAGCGCTGCGGTTTTGCAGTTCTTGTTGCAGCTGCAGCACTTCTCGCGAAAGCTGCAAGTTGTCTCGATCGCTGGGAGAGGCGATCGCCATTAAAATTTTTAGCGGCCCGCCACTCGGCAGTATCCGGGTTTGTTTGAATAAACTTGTACCTGGTTGGTAGCGAGAAAACACCAAATCGGTGCCGGTTGCTAAAGGGCGATCGCCCGCGTGCAGAACTTCCCACGGTAGTCGCGGCAAGTCCCTGCCTTTGAGCCCTAGCCGCAGTTCCAGCACATCTCGGCGGTGCTGGGCGATGCCTTGAGCGCAAGTCCAACTGTCGCGCAAGTTTCCTTGAAACAGCCCGCTATATAATTGTTGCCCAAGGGTTACTAAAGAAGGCGCTGAGTGTTTTTCCGATCGTGACAGTCCCCGACCAGTAGCAGTTCCCTGGAGCAAGCCCACCAAAGGGTCGTTCATCAGTTGAGCAGACAGCGCCAGCCATTCGTCGATCGGCCAGCGGACTTGTTGTTCTGCTAAGGGTACACCGGGTGCAACCTTTTCTGTCCGTACTAGATATTCATCGTCCCCAACTGGGGTAACTGAGAGTTTAAATTCCTGGTTCACCGATTTAGCGCCCTCCCGCCTCAATTCTGATTTTGCCTGCGTTTTTGCAGCTAGCAATCGCCACCGACAAACTGATTTTTACTCTTTGAATGAAACTTTCTGATTGCGCTTCCCCCGATCGGGCGAACGCAGAACTCAAATATATTTGTTCAAACACTTTGAGGGTGTAAAACTTGTACTTTAATAACAGTTTATTAGTTTTGATTGCCCTGCGGCTAATTGAAAGCGGAATTTTCTCCAATTTTGCTATCTTTAACATTTTGCACCTCTACCGCAGACCCCTTTACATTCCTTGGGAACTTGAGTTTCTCATTGCTGAGTAAAGTTAAATTGGAGGTACTTTACCAAGCGGATCTCTAGTTCTTATTAAAATAACTTCAGCTCTCACCCACCGGTTTCAGGGAAATATCAAAGGTAAATTTGAGTAAATTTTTCGGGGAGGCGATCGCCCGATCGCTACTCACCGCTTATCCTCTACCATCATCCCCCCATCTGAAATCTAGATTTTGTGTCAATTAATGAATTGGTCGGCTCGGAACCTCATCTGTAAGCCCCGAACCCTCATCTGCAGCGTCGATTTGAGATTGGGCCCTTGAAGATTTGAGATTGAGTTGTGGCTTTGAATCTGCTAGTAAGAGCTTTCTTCTACAATTTGGAGACTTCCCGACAGAAGTACGCGGCACGGTACTTGTTTCTGGGATGTCTCAGGGGCGATCGGCAATCGATAGAGCGATTATCGATAATTTCTAATTAAGGGTTGCTATTTTACCACTTTTATGATATTCTTCTTTATCAAAATGTATTAATGTATTTATATTTAAATAGAAAAGAGCAAGCTAAAAATCTTAATTTTCAACAATACAACCCTCATAAAATTATTCCCATAATTTCCAACAACAATCATTTTGATTGTTGATAAAACGAAGCCTAGTCAATAGGGTTTGTAGTGCGGACTTTAAGTCCGCAAGCACATCGAATATTACTGTGCTTAAGCGAGCAAACACGATATTATTTGCGATCGCAATGTCTGTTTGTGCTTGTCAATTTCACTAAAAACAACTCCTGCGTTGATTGCTGTTGGTTGCTGATTTTTCAAATCAGTCTTAAGATAGATAGATTTTTGCTAAGTTGTTTATATTGCAGAAAAAATATTTTTTTCAGTTCGATCGCAGCGGGGCGATCGAGATCGAATTGCCGGACTGAAAATTAAAACAAATATTTGCGACGGCGAATTATTTAAAATTGTAATTAATCATCGGGAACTAAAATTAGAAGCGTGCAGTCACTTACATCAAGAATTCAAATCCTTAAGTCAGGGAAGGATTTGTCATAGCTGGAAGTGTTACAAAACTTCAGCGCACCAGGCTCGACCGCCAGAAAAGCCAGGGGAAAATTTGGGGTAAAAAATTTTAGGTAGTTGTCTAGGAGTTGCGATCTGCGAGTTTAAATTAGGCTAAATCACGGTAAAAATACGTAGAATATCTACCCTTAAGCGCAAGTATACGCAGCTTACTGTAGAAATTACGGAGAACATCAAAAGCAAGCTGAACTTCGGTACAAAACTGGCTGTGTATGTGGTGGCTCAGTTATTTTTGTGCGCGATTGCCGGAGAGAGAACTCGCAAAAACAGCAAAATAACCCCTGGCAGTTTAAATAGCATCTATAACAAAAAGGTGGAAAAGCAGCCACTAGAGCAGACAAAAATATAAAATTATAATTTGTTGTTCGGCTGTCTCCTCCTTGCTGATAAACTGATTCTAAGAATCTCAATCTTTTGGAGAGAATATTAACGATGGAAGAAGAAATGTTGTTAGGAAATGTATCGGGAACACTTTTTCCCGATCGCGATCGAACACAAATTTCTGACTTGACAGAAACCAATTTGTTTGCACCGATCGCCCTAGATGACGAAGAACCAGAGTTCGGGCTTTCCGCCGGCGAACTCGATCGACTCGCGGCTTTCCGCAGCGCCAGCGCGATCGATTCTGATAGCGACTTAGCCAAGTTAATTGACGACGCGATCGCCGAAAATACCCCTAGCAACAGTAACAGCCAAGTTCCGAATCAGTCTAACGGCACATCCGAAACAACTGCTGAGGATGACAGCACAAGGGCTGAATTTAACGCTATACCCGAAGAAAGTGCCGGTCGCACAGATGACGCAGAAGATGGCAGCGGCAGCGTTCGCCAGACCCTCGAAGGTACCGATGACGATGACTTAATTGTCGGCACCAGCGCTGACGAGGTGATATTCGGCAAAAAAGGCCGAGACAGAATGAGAGGAAACGGTGGCAAAGATCGGCTTTACGGAGGTAAAGATGACGATGATTGCGACGGCGGCGATGGTGACGATGAAATAAGAGGCGATCGCGGTAACGACATTTGCGACGGCGGCCAAGGTGACGACAAGGTATATGGCGGCAAAGACAACGATACTATTTTGGGCGGCAGCGACCAAGATACTTGTTTTGGCGATGACGGCGATGACTGGGTAAACGGCAACGACGGAAACGATCGGGTTGACGGCGGCGCAGGTAGCGATAGCGTGTACGGCGGCAAAGGCGACGACAACTGCGAGGGCGGCGAAGGCAACGATACCGTCAGGGGCGATCGGGGCAACGACATCGTTAACGGTGGCGAAGGCAACGACATCGTTAACGGTGGCAAAGATAACGACACCGTGATGGGCGGTGCCGGCAGCGACGTTTGCGACGGCGACGACGGCGACGACAGCGTGATGGGCGGCACCGGCAACGACACCGTGATGGGCGGTGCCGGCAATGACGCTTGCGACGGTGGCGACGGCGACGACAGCGTGATGGGCGACACCGGCAACGACACCTTGATGGGCGGTGCCGGCAATGACGCTTGCGACGGTGGCGACGGCGACGACAGCGTGATGGGCGACACCGGCAACGACACCTTGATGGGTGGCGCGGGCAATGACGCTTGCGACGGCGGCGACGGCGACGACAGCGTGATGGGTGGCGACGGCGACGACAGCTTGATGGGCGGTGCCGGCAACGATACCCTCATGACTGGCGACGGCAATGACATGGCAGACGGTGGCGACGGCGACGACAGCGTTGTCGGCGGCGGCAATGGCAACGACACCTTGATGGGCAATAACGGCAACGATACGATCGTTGGCGGTACTGGCAACCATACCTGTATCGGCGGTGCTGGAAATGACGTTTTTGTCATGAGTAACACCACCAGTCCCGGCAGTTCAGTCATCACTGACTACACAGACGGCAGCGACAGGTTTTTACTATTTGGCGACTTGATTTTTAGCAGCTTGTCGTTTGTGCAAGTCGGCGTCAATACCGAAATTCGCGGCAGCAATAGCTTTGTGCTGGCGCTGTTATTAAATGTCAGCGCTACGATTCTCGATGCTAGCGACTTTTTGGGAGCTAACGGTACTCCTGTAACTCCAAGTCCAACTCCAACTCCAACTCGAATTCCAACTCTACCGGTAGTTAATGCCCCTCCGCGATCGGAAGCTAATAAGAGTTTGACTGTCGGTTCTGATGGCAACCAAATAACTATTACTTCTGACTTCTTGAAGTTTGTCGATAGCGAAACAAATGCTAGCGGCACAGTCTTTAAGGTAACGCAGTTGCCTGATGCTACAACCGGGCAACTATTCTTTAAGGGAGTAGCCGTAACCCAAGTTGGTTTAAGCTTCACTCAAGCAGACATTAGTCTCGGTTTGTTAACTTTCCAAGCCACCATAGGTTTTGTCGGTGCCGCTAGTTTTGGTTTTGAAGTTAGCGACGGCAAAAATGTACTCGCCAACCAGACTTTTAGCTTGAAAGTCGAGCAAAATGTCTTTAATTTTGTTGGCAATACAGCGCCTCAAGTTATTGTCGGTTCTGTCACGCTAGATAACGACATCCAAGGCGGCGACGGCGATGATGACATTACAGGCGGTAACGGCAAGGACAAAATCATCGGCGGCAAAGGCAAGGACAAAATTAAAGGCGGTGATGGCGATAGCGATATCGACGGCGGCGATGACGATGACGATATCGAAGTCGGTAAAGGCAAAAACAAAATCATCGGCGGCAAAGGCAAGGACAAAATTAA
>NZ_JAUBTN010000046.1:12791-52660 GCF_036705055.1 Microcoleus sp. CZ3-B2
GCTGGCGATGGTGATAGCGATATCGACGGTGGCGATGACGATGACGATATCGAAGTCGGTAAAGGCAAAAACAAAATCATCGGCGGCAAAGGCAAGGACAAAATTAAAGCTGGCGATGGTGATAGCGATATCGACGGTGGCGATGACGATGACGATATCGAAGTCGGTAAAGGCAAAAACAAAATTAAAGGCGGCTTGGGTAACGACAAAATTAAAGGCGGCGATGATGATGATGAGCTCGACGGCGGCCTAGGAACCAATACTCTAATTGGGGGTGCTGGAAAGGATCGCTTTATTTATCGGACTTCCCGCCAAGAGATTCAAACAGTTGTAGAAGCTGACTTAATTACTGACTTTAATGTCGATGACGATGTTTTAGAGCTTTCTACGGCAGCTTTTGGTAATCTCAGTGTTTCTAGCTTGACTCGACTGGAAATTACTGCTAATTCTGCTGTTGGGTCGATCGGCAGCGCTAACTTGCTCGACTTTAGTGCCGATATCAGCGTTACCAGCATCGCCACTTTGCAAGCGCGGTTTGCAGCTTTGGGCGGCAACACCGACGCGCCTGTTTTCTGTCAGTTTACAGATGCCGATACTGGTCGTTCCGTGCTGGTATTTGCTGTTGGGGCGCGCTTTGAAATTGTTACCAGTTTCTCGCTGTCATTTAGCCTGCAAGTAAATAACTTTGTCTTCACCGGCCCATCGCTAAATGTTCCTGTCGGTACTGCCGGCGCTGACAATGTTAATTTCGGCACTTATCCTGCCGCCGTTAATTTCGATGGTTTAGGAGGCGACGACAACATTGTCGGCAGCAATTTTAACGATACCATCAAGGGCGGCGACGGCAACGATACCATCACCGGCGGCCTCGGTTTGGATGTCTTAAGCGGCGGCAGCGGTGCGGATCTGTTTGTTTACGCGACAACTAAAGAAGGTGGCGATAAAATTACCGACTTTACCTTTGGGGTTGACAAATTCCAGTTTGCAGCCAGCGAATTTGGCAATTTGACTACTACTAACTTTGACGGTGTGACGGGTTCAACTCCTGACATTACTGGCAAAGAATTGGTGATTTTCACCGGCGGCAGTTATGCCTCTTTGGAAGCTGCACAAGCGTCTGCTTTGGGCAGTTCTACAAGTGCTGGTTTCTTCGCGTTTACGAATGCGTCGAACGAGACTGTGTTGTATTTTGACTCGAACGGTACCGCAGCCGACGGTTCTACCTTAATTGCGAATTTGGGTACAGCAGCAGGAAGTTTGGGCTCGGCAGACTTTTTGTTTACTGGTTCGATTAGCAATTCCCCTATCGGTACTACTACCAACTCAGGTAGCGTTGCTGATTTAACTGCTGCTGGGAACACTTTCCCCGTAGCCTTTAACAACTTCGGTTCTGGTGCTGGCGGTTACAATTTCAGCACTCCTGTTTTATTTACTGGAGATGCGACTGCTAACAGCGTCACCGGTACTGAATTTGCTGACATCATCACTGGTGGTGGAGGTGCGGATATTCTGACTGGCGGTTCCGGCGCAGATATCTTTGTTTACAATGCTCCCGGTGAAGGTGCTGATAGCATTACTGACTTTACCTTTGGGGTTGACAAATTCCAGTTTGCAGCCAGCGAATTTGGCAATTTGACTACTACTAACTTTGACGGTGTAACGGGTTCAACTCCTGACATTACTGGCAAAGAATTGGTGATTTTCACCGGCGGCAGTTATGCCTCTTTGGAAGCTGCACAAGCGTCTGCTTTGGGCAGTTCTACAAGTGCTGGTTTCTTCGCGTTTACGAATGCGTCGAACGAGACTGTGTTGTATTTTGACTCGAACGGTACCGCAGCCGACGGTTCTACCTTAATTGCGAATTTGGGTACAGCAGCAGGAAGTTTGGGCACGGCGGACTTTTTGTTTACTGGGACGATTAGCAATTCTGGGACTGGTACTAATCCGACTGGTACTACTACCAACTCAGGTAGCGTTGCCGATTTAACTGCTGCTGGGAACACTTTCCCAATTGCGTTTAACAACTTCGGTTCTGGTGCTGGCGGTTACAACTTCAGCACTCCTGTTTTATTTACTGGAGATGCGACTGCTAACAGCGTCACCGGTACTGAATTTGCTGACATCATCACTGGTGGTGGAGGTGCGGATATTCTGACTGGCGGTTCCGGTGCAGATATCTTTGTTTACAATGCTCCAGGCGACGGCGCGGATAGCATTACTGACTTTACCTTTGGGGTTGACAAATTCCAGTTTGCAGCCAGCGAATTTGGCAATTTGACTACTACTAACTTTGACGGTGTGACGGGTTCAACTCCTGACATTACTGGCAAAGAGTTGGTGATTTTCACCGGCGGAACTTATGCAACGGTGGAAGCTGCACAAGCGTCTGCTTTGGGCAGTTCTACAAGTGCTGGTTTCTTCGCCTACAGCAATGCGTCGAACGAAACTGTGTTGGTGTTTGACTCGAACGGTACGGTGACGGGCGGTTCGACAATTATTGCGAACTTGGGTACTGCTGCTGGCAATTTGGGAACTGCGGACTTTGTGTTTACAGGGACGATTACCAGTGCTCCGGTTGCAACTTCTCCTAGCTCGTCGGGTAGCGTTGCTGATTTAACTGCTGCTGGGAATACTTTCCCAATTGCGTTTAACAACTTCGGTTCTGGTGCTGGCGGTTACAATTTCAGCACTCCTGTTTTATTTACTGGAGATGCGAGCGGTAATAACGTCACTGGTACTGAGTTCTCCGATATTTTGAACGGTGGCTCTGGTGCTGATATTTTCGACGGTGGCGCGGGTGATGACAGCATCTCCGGCGGCGCTGGTAATGACAGTCTCTTCGGTGGCGCTGGTAATGACAGTCTCTTCGGTGGCGACGGGAATGATACTTTAACCGGCGGTGCGGGAACAAATGTTCTCAGCGGCGGGCTTGGTGCTGATGTGTTTGTGTTCGCCGGAACTACTGCTGGTGGCGGGGATATCATTACCGATTACAGCATTGTTGATGATGTAATTAACATTGACCAGTCTGCTTTTATCGGATTGGGAGCGGTCGCCGGGCCTTTGGGTTCGAGTTTCTACGCTTACAGCAGCACAGTTTCTGTAACTGCGCTAGAAGCAACTTTAACCGGGCCGTCGATCATGGCTATCTACGACAGTTTGTCTGCATCTACTAAGCTGTATTACGATAGCAACGGTTCTACAGTTGGTGGCAACAGTTTGTTTGCTACTGTGAGTGTCGATTTTGGAGTTTCCGGTAATTCTGAAGTGGTCTTGTTCTAAAGGGCAAGAATTCCGTTCTGAATATCGGGGATATGCGCGGGGACACAGCATTGCTGTGTCCCAATAAAAGAAGGACACGGCAATGCTGCGTCCTTCTTTTGTTTCTCAACCTGTCTTTATTTTGTTTCCAACCGCTGCCGCCATTTGCTGCTAATAATATCTATCACCGTGACTACAACTAACAGCACTAACATCATTGTTGTTGCTTTATTGTACTCAAAAGACCTGATATAATTGACTAATTCAAAACCAATGCCACCAGCGCCCACTACTCCCAACACCGAAGCCGCCCGAATGTTGTACTCAAACATCCACAGCGTGTAACCGAGGGCTAGCGGCAATACCTGCGGAAAAATTCCGTATTGCGCTACTTGCAGCCAAGATGCACCGACTACTTCCAACGATTCGACCGATCGCGCTTCCACAGATTCGATCGCCTCCTGATAAAATTTAGCAAGATAGCCGATCGTATAAATTCCCAGCGCCAAAGTACCGGCCGGCGCGCCCAAACCAGTCGCGGCCACAAACAGCAACCCCAGCACAATTGAAGGCACTGAACGCACGGCATTTTGCAATAAATTAGCCAACCAGCGCAACCATTTCGGTGCTATGTTGCGGGCGCTGCAAATCGCAATTGGTATCGACAAAATTGCTCCGAATGTCGTTCCCCACAATGACATTTGAACTGTTTCGATTAAAGCTTTAATTGCTACGTCAATTATTTCGAGATTTGGCGGCCACAAGCGCGAGATAAAATCTGTCATGTAAGGCCAACTGCTTGCCAAAGTTGCTGCGTCAATTTCTAATCCCCGCAGCGCCCAACTGTAAAGTACAATTAAGCCTGCTGCAATACCGATATTTTTGAGCCAGCCGTAATTTTTAGATAAATTAAATGAGTTTTTTTCGGTCATTTGTGTTGATTTTTAATTTTTTTTAAACGAACCGCGAAGACGCGAAGGGCGCGAAGGAAGAGGGGAGAAGATAGGAGTTTAGACTTCTACTTTGGGAGGTGTTAGTTGGCTGAGTTTGTCGGACAGGTTATGGCATTTGCCATCATAAACTATCTGACCGGCATCGAGGACGATCGCCCGATCGGCATAGGTGCTGGCCATTCCTAAATCGTGCAATACTACAACTACGGTCATTCCTTGTTTTTGGTGCAGTTGGGCGAGGATTTCCATTACTTGTTGGGCGGCGATTACGTCTAATCCGCTGGTGGGTTCGTCGGCGAGTAAAATCTGCGGTGATTGGATTAAGGCGCGGGCGATGGCGACTTTTTGCTGTTGTCCGCCGCTGAGCAGTCCGGTTTTTTGATATGCTAGGTCTTGGAGTCCGAAGTCTGCTAGTAAGTCAAATGCTCGATCGCGCTGCTGTTTCGGAAAACCCCACAAAGTCTCCCAAGTATTCAAGCTTCCCAAGCAACCACAAAGCACATTATCGATCGCGGATGACTGTTTTACTAACCCGCCACCTTGAAAAATTAAGCCGATATCGCGCCGAATTCGTCTCAGAGTGCGCGGAGTTATGATTGTATCGTTAATCCGAATTTCTCCTGTTTTGACGGGGACTAACCCGACAAATGAACGCAACAGTGTAGATTTTCCTGCACCGTTTAAGCCGAGAAGCGCTACAAATTCGCCTTGTTTAATTTGGCAATCAATTCCGTTCAAAATCGGGCGGTTTAGCGCGGTTGAATAAGCTGTTTTTAATTGGCTGCATTCTATAGTCATAAGAAGAATTTCGGCAACGGATTATGTAACGGATGTAAGTCCGACGGAAGAAGGAAGAAGTCATTAGTCATTAGTCATTAGTCATTAGTCATTAGTTATTAGTCATTAGTGCTGTCGCCTCCGAGCTTTCCGTACAACGCGATCGGGAAGAAGGAAGAAGGAAGAAAAAAATTTAGCTATTTATATTAATTTTTAATTGGGCGTGTTAATTTGGTAACTATTTGTCGATCGACTTTGCCATTAATATATAGCCTTTCTCAAGCTTAGTGAGGTATGCCCTCTGCCCTATGGCCTATATGAGAGCACAGAAAGGCTATACTGTCTCCTCGATGGGTAACAATAAAATCGGTTCGTAGTGAGGACTTCAGTCCTTCTTTTTTTGCGGACGGTCGCCTTCACTACGAACCTTTACTCTCGCTACGAACCTTGATTTTACGGTTCGAGTTTGGCGCGCTGCAAAGCTTGCCGCAAGGTTCCTAAATGGCGCGTATGATCGACTTTTACTAATTTCTGAGAGTTGTACAAACTGCGGAACAATTGATTGTTTGCTGGTTCGTTCATTTTCATGAAAGCATTAATCAGTTTTTCGCGCATCGGTGCAGGAACGCGATCGTCAATCACAATTCCGTGGGCTGGCACTCCGGGAACTTGTTGTAAAACTCGCAATTTCTTGCCTTCTTCCGCTGTAATCCAAGGCGGTAGCAAAGCGTATTCCGAGACAACTCCGACATCTGCTTGACCTCTTAAAACAGATTGCAAAGCGCTGCTGTAGCCGTCACCATAGGTGACATTTCCGAAAAAGCTCTCCAGTCTATCCGGCCCTGAAACTAATCCTTGACCCACTAATTCTGAGATTGGGAAAATGAATCCCGAACCGGAAGTTCGAGAGGTGAAAGCCATTTTTTTGCCTTTCAATTGTTCGAGGGTTTGCTTTGCTGAACCTTTCGGGCGCAGGGGACTGTCTTGGCGCACTACGAACACTGAATCGTAGGTGTTTCCGCCGGAATAATCGCTGCGAACTTCTGCTAAATACATCCGCGCTTTGGCTAATTGTTCTGCTTTTAATGCCGCGCGCCCTGCTACAAATGCCACGTCGGCTCTGTTGGCCCTCAATGCTTCTACGGCGGCGGTTTCGTCGCCGATGACTGCATCGACGGGCATTCCGATTTCTTTGGAAAGTATTTGCGCTACTTGATTGGCTTTATTTTGCAAGTCTGTAGCATCTCTGCGGTTGGCAAATACGATTCTAATGCGATTTATCGGAGCTTGTGCTCTTAAATCTCGTTGGCGAAGCCCTCGAAGAGGATCGCCCTGCTGCGTTTTTTGGGCGATCGCCTTTTGCCCCATTCCCACTACATTCGCCGTCAAACCCCCTAACAGCAACAATCCGGCGCTAACGCTTGCTAACGCTTTAAACTTTACATTCATTAATTACTCTCCTACTTAGTTGTTGCTATTTGATAACTTATGGCAATAATTTTGATTTTATTTTACAGTTCTTTTGGTAATTAGTTGCAATAGTTCAGTGATAAATATTTCTGATATGTCTTATCATTAAAAGTGATAATACTCTGACTCAATGTATGGTACAGTACCGCACTAGCACCCGACGCAGCAAAATATGACACCCAAGCTTGCCGATAAAAATCCCTTTCCAGTCTGTTTTGCCGATGTGGAAGCGGCGGCAAAGCGCTTGCATGGCAAAGCTTTCAAGACTCCGGTGCTGACTTCGGAGACTTTGAACAAACAAACTAATTCTCAAGTATTTTTCAAGTGCGAAAACTTTCAGCGGACGGGTTCGTTTAAATTTCGCGGTGCTTGCAATGCTTTGATGCAGCTATCTGAAGCCGAAAAACTGCGGGGAGTGGTGACTTTTTCTTCGGGAAATCACGCGCAGGCGATCGCCCTTGCCGCACGGTTGCTCGCAATTCCTGCTACTGTGGTGATGCCTGCAGATGCGCCCAAAGTCAAGCAAGAAGCGACTCGCGGCTACGGTGCCGAAATTATTTTGTACGATCGAACTCAAGTTTCCCGCGAAGAGCTCGCTGCCCAAATTGCCGGGGAAAGAAACTTGACAATTATTCCTCCCTATGATGACGCGCGGGTGATTGCAGGACAAGGTACGGCGGCGCTGGAATTAATCGCAGAAGTTGGAGAGTTGGATTTGCTTTTGGTTTGCTGCGGCGGCGGGGGTTTGCTGTCGGGATGCGCGATTGCAGCCAAAACTTGCTCTCCCCAGTGTAAAGCGATCGGGGTAGAACCCGATCGAGCAGATGATGCAGCGCGATCGTTCCGCACAAAAACCCTGCAAACTGTTAGCAACCCCGATACTATTGCTGACGGCGCGCGCACGCCATCTTTAGGGAAATTGACTTTTCCTTTAGTGCTGCATTATGTGGACGATATGGCAACAGTTTCGGAGGCGGAAATTCGCAAAGCAATGTTTTTCATGTGGGAGCGAATGAAGATAGTTGTCGAGCCGACTGGAGCCTTAGCGGCGGCGGCTTTGCTTTCGGGAGTTGTGACAACTGAAAACATGAAAGTTGGCGCGATTGTCAGCGGGGGAAATGTAGATCTGCGGCAAGCTAGTCAGCTTTTTTATGATAGTTAAGCCTGCAAGTTTTTCACTTAAAAATTCGTCATAGGTTTCAACCCATCTATAATTGATTTCCACAACAAAAACGTTTCCGAGTGCGGAGTTGAGTCCGCTCATATCGTTTCATCATATCAATTCCGGTAACACTCATACATGATGTCAACAGTCAACAGTCAACAGTTAACAGCCAACAGCCAACAGTCAACAGTCAACAGTAAATTTACTATTCCAACAAAGAGAGGATTTGATATCAGATAGCAATAGTAAAATTCCTCTTACATGAAAATAAAAATCACGATTTATCTTTAATCCATTGAGCGCGGACTTTAGATTTGCGACGGGTTTAAACCTCCGGCGGACTTTCGGGTTGGTGTGACAGATTTGGAAAATATCAAATATTAGTATTGACAAATTTAACCAAAGTCAATAATTCTCTGATAAAATGCTCCCACAGGAAACTTTAATATCACACCACAATGTCTTCAGAAACAAACTCAGCGGCTCAATCTACAATCGGTGCAGATGCGATCGATGTTGCGATCGCTTCAGGAATCGACTTTGACGGCACTCCGATTCCGAAAGCAAAATTAGACCTGTACGAGCAAGTAATGGGATTAGAAGCCGGGAGACAGCGCAGTGGCGTGTCAAACACCATGCGATCGCGCATTGTCCGCATTGGAGTAAAACACCTGCCTCAAGCAGAACTCGATCAAATGCTGATAGCAGCAGATTTTGCACCGCTAAAAGACAAAGAAGTTGCGTTTTATTACGGCGGAAAGTAAAAATTAGAGAATGTAGAACGGCGAGATTTAAGATACCAAAGAAACCGGGTTTTTTCGATAATTCAACGCATTAATGCCAGATTTACCACAAAAACCCGGTTTCTGCCTCAATCAGAAATTGATCTAATCTAGCAGAGATATTTCAATAAGATGAAAGTATAACTGCAATTATGGCTAGCACGAGGGCGATCGTTTGTGGAATTGTAATTGCTTCTTTCAGGAAGAAATATGATAAAAATACTGTAACTACTGGGTACAAAGATGTAATGCTGACGGTGCTAACAACTGGGCCACTTTCAATGGCTTTCAGAAATAGTAAAGATGCTACTGTTCCGCAAACACCTACTAATAAAGCAAATACGATTCCTGCACTATTTCCCTGAAAACTCAAGTTTTTACTGCTGAAAATAATTAAGGCTGTAGTGACAATAGCGCCGATTGCTTCATAAATAAAAGCTGTTTTGTAGTCAATAGATTGTGTTGCTAATTTGCTAAAAAATCCCCAAAGACCGTATAATAAAGAACAAGTCAGTGCAAAAATCAACCAATTGGGTATTTGAGCCATTGTTTCAATAATTAAATTGGATTATTTGCTACCTGTTGCATTCTATTTTCGATAGCGAATGCAGTTGATGAGTTTTGGAACGCCGCCGCCTGCACGGTTTTTAAATCTCCGGTTTTAAACCTCGTTCCATCAGCGATAAAACAGCTTGTTCGGCAGTGATTTCACCGTTCAGCAAGCGGTAAACTTGACGGGAAACGGGGACTTCTATCTCGCGCCGCACCGCCAAATCAATTAAAACATTCGTAGTATTAACACCCTCAGCAGTGCTCTGCAGTTCGTGCAAAATATTCTCTAAAGACTTACCTTGAGACAATCCGAAGCCAACCCGATAATTGCGCGACAAAGAACTATTGCAAGTAGCTAGTAAATCTCCCAAACCAGACAAACCGTAAAAAGTTTCGGCGCGAGCTCCCAAACGAACTCCCACCCGAATCATTTCCGGCAAAGCGCGAGTCAGCAAAGCAGATTTAGCATTAGTTCCTAATTGTAAACCATCGCAAACACCAGCGGCGATCGCAAAAACATTCTTCAGCGTTCCACCTAACTCAGTCCCCAGGGGATCTTGATTGACATAAACCCGAAAAATATCCGAACTGTAAATATTTTGTACTTGCTTAGCCGCCGCTAAATCTACACTTGCCGCCACCGTTGCAGCCGGTAATCCCTGCTGAATTTCTTCGGAAAGATTGGGCCCGGAAAGTACGACTATGGGATTGTTAGGAAAAGCATTTTGCCAAATTTGAGACGGAGTGCGCGTCGTGGCGGGGTCTAAACCTTTGGTGACAGTAACTATAATTGTACTCGGATTTAAGTTTAAGGCAAGCAGGCGATCGACTGTTTCCCCAACTCCTTTCATCGAAACTGCTGAAATCACAACATCGGCGCCAGTTATCACTGATTCTAGACTAACAGAAGTGCGACGCGACCACAAATTAACGCGATCGCCCTTTTTGCTTCCGAGATTTGCCAGTGCTGAACCCCATACACCCCCGCCTAATATTGTCAAATTTACCATAAAATTTATTGATAAGGAAGAAGTCATTAGTCATTAGTCATTAGTCATTAGTCATTATTGCTGTCCCCCCCGAGCAAACGCGGCCGCAATCCGTAATAACGGTAACGCCAATAATCTTGTAAAATTATCTCGTGATCGAAACACAATTGTGCAGGAATCTGCCAAGATTCAAAAATTTGTAAATTTTTAGCATCGTCGGCAGCTTGAGGTTGACCCGTTGCCGCAGCCAAGAATACAATACTAATAGTATGCTGGCGCGCGTCGCGATTCGGGTCAGAATAAACGTAGAATTGCTCGATCAATTCTACATTCAAACTCGTTTCTTCTAAAGCTTCGCGTTTGGCGGCCGTTTCTACCGATTCCCCGTAATCGACAAAGCCGCCGGGAATCGCCCAGCCGTAGGGAACGTGGAGACGTTCTATCAAAACTATTGGTCGGTGCGGGCGATCGGTCAATTCAATGATAATATCAACTGTAGGAGCGGGATTTCGGTAATTCATTTTGTTGGGAATTGGGAATGGGGCATCGGGAATCGGGCATTGGGCATTGGACATTGGGCATTGGGTATTAATGATTTTATATGTAACAAGTAACAAATAACAAATAACAAGTAACCAATAACAAGTAACAAATAACAAATAACCGTCAACCGTCAATCGTCAACTAACATTATGCCTAAGTGGCTGGGAAAAGTTTTAGGTATCGGTACGGGTGCAATCCTCATACTAGGTGCGACTGGATACTGGTACGTTTTTATTGCGGGAGCACCTCAGTTAGACCCTCCGAAAGTAGTAGTAGATGCCAACTTAGATTTTGAACTCAAAACATATAAAAGTGCAGCTATGAATTCAGAGCGCACCTACGGCTTAATTTTACCGCCTGGGTACGCAAAAAATTCCAAACAGCGCTATCCAGTGATTTTTTTGCTGCATGGCGGGCACGGAGACGCGCGCGCTTATCAAGACAAAGCTGCTGTTACTTCTGTACTTCACGATTTATATAAAACCAAAAGATTGCCGCCGTCAATTATCATTACTCCTGACGGAAACGACAAGCGGGGTACGAGTCCTTTGTGGGATCCGCAATATTTTGACGGGCCCAATGGTCAGGTTGGAACTGCGATCGGCTCGGAGTTGGTTCAAATCGTCAAATCGCGTTACAGAACGCAGGAAAACCCCAAATTCTGGGCAATGGGAGGACAATCTTCGGGGGGTTGGGGAGCTTTTAATATGGGTTTGCGTTACTTGAATAATTTTAATATTCTGTTCAGCCACAGCGGTTATTTTACCGATCAAAGCGGCAAGGCTAACAGTCCTAAATATTTAGTTGAAAAAATTTCTGTTAAAGATAAACAGCGGTTGCGCGCTTATTTGGATGCTGGGGAAGAAGACAAGGAATTTCTAATTTCTACGCAACAGTTTCACGAACAATTAAACCGTTTGGGTGTTGCTAACGAGTTTAACAAATTTCCGGGCGGACACGGGATTGTTGGCCCTGATGTCGGTTGGAATTATTGGCACAAGCATTTAGCCGATTCATTGAGTTATGTGGGAAAACAGTTTAAGATATCACTGGCCGCACAGAAAAATTAGAAATGTGAATTGTTTCATTCAAAAAAGCTATAGTTGGACTCTGGTTTGCATTGTTTTTAACTGGATTGGTAGGTACGATTAACCTGCTGTTAGCCGTAATTTCCAGTTTACCCGATCGCCCAAATTGGCTATAGTACAATACCGTTGACTTAAGTGAACGTCGGGTGCGCCACCAAGAACAACTTTCGCCCCGCAACGCCAGATTAAACGAGCGACGCACCCTACAACTTATAACTTAAGTAAACGGTATTGTAACTTAAGCTCCTCCTACAGTTTTCTCTCCTGTAAGTTGCCAGATCAAAGTCTTAGCCCCCCCGAAGTCGCGGGAGGTTGGGGGGTAAGATCTAGCGCTATTTTATGAAATTGGTATAACGCTCACTCCGCGCTAACAGCCAAACCAGAAACCACAGGCGCGATCGCATTTAACTTCAAAACAGGATGCTCCCCTTCCACCTGCCGGCAATTCCAATCATTTCTAAACAGTAAAACCGGCCTTCCCCAAGTATCTTTCACCGTCACCGTATTAAACAGCCGTCCAACCTTAGCCAGCGCATCCCAACCGCCGTCAACCCAACGGGCTACACTGTAAGGCAACATCTCGATCGTCGTTTCCACATTGTATTCCGACTGCATTCTGAACTGCACCACCTCAAATTGCAACTGTCCTACTGCTGCCAAAATTGGTTCGCGTTTCGACTCGTCAGCCGAATACATAATTTGTACTGCGCCCTCTTCCTGCAACTCGGAAACGCCTTTGCGGAACTGCTTAAATTTAGAAGGATTGGGATTTCTCAAAACAGCAAAAAGTTCCGGTGAAAAACAGGGAATTCCTTCATATTCCAGTTTTTGTCCGGTGTAAATAGTATCGCCGATCGCAAAAACCCCCGGATTGTTCAAACCAATCACATCGCCGGGATACGCAACCTCGATCGACTCCCGATCCTGAGCAAATAACTTTTGAGGTCTTGACAAACGCACAGTTTTACCAGTGCGAGCGTGAGTCACGTTCATGTCCTTTTCAAACTTGCCCGTACAAACCCGAATAAACGCTACGCGATCGCGGTGTCTCGGATCCATATTTGCTTGCAATTTAAACACAAACCCCGTAAAATCTTCGTAAGTTGGCGGAAGTTCCCCGACGCTGCTGTTGCGGGCGATCGGCTTCATCGCGTAATCTAAAAACGCATCCAAAAACAGTTCTACCCCAAAATTGCTCATCGCGCTGCCAAAGAAAACCGGAGTCATTTTCCCAGCCCGAACCAAATCTAAATCCAGTTCAGTTCCCAACTCATCCAGCAGTTCCAACTCTTCTTTAAGCTGATAGTAAAGGTCTTGTTCCAACAAATCCTCAATGCGCGGATCGCCCAATTCAATGACGGTATCAACTGCCGCGCGAGAACCGTGTTGACTGCGCTCGAACAAGTGAATTTTGCGCCCTCTGCGGTCAAAAACACCCTTAAAGCGATCGCCCGTACCGATCGGCCAATTTACCGGATAAGTCTGTAAGCCCAATTCCTTCTCAATTTCGTCCAACAAATCCAAAGGATCTCTGCTAGGGCGATCGAGCTTATTAAAGAAAGTAAAAATAGGCAAACGTCGCAACTTACAAACTTCAAATAACTTGCGAGTTTGCGGTTCCAAACCCTTAGCAGCATCCTCAAGCATCACCGCATTGTCAGCCGCCGCCAGAGTTCGATAAGTATCTTCGCTAAAATCTTGGTGTCCCGGAGTATCGAGCAGATTAATGTGATAATTTTTATACTCAAACTGCAAAACAGTAGAAGTAATCGAAATTCCCCGCTGCTGTTCCATAGCCATCCAGTCAGAAGTAGCGTGTCGCTGGGCCCGCCGCGCTTTCACAGAACCTGCTTCGTGAATTGCACCTCCGTAAAGCAGCAGCTTTTCTGTCAAAGTAGTTTTACCCGCATCAGGGTGCGAGATAATGGCAAAGTTGCGCCGGCGCTCCACAGCAGTTAGCAGTTCAGTTTCGAGTTCTGTTGTCATCACAAATTAAGTAGGGGAATCATCACCCGATCGCCATTATAGCCTGTGCTAGAGTTGCTATAGAAGGTAAAATTATCAGTAAAGTCAAGGAAATACAAGTAATATGTACGACTCCGACAAGCGCAAGCTGCTATCACTCGTGTGTCACGGGGCAATTTTTTTCAGCACGTTACTGTTCTCGATCGGAGCGCCGATCGCAGTATTGTTAGTATCAGATGACCCCGTTGTCAAAGAAAACGCCACAGAATCGATCAATTTTCACCTGAATGTATGGTTGTATGGTCTGATTTTGGTTCCACTATCTTTTGTGACACTTGGCTTAGCAGGCTTGATAGGTTTCGCAATTCACTGGGGACTAACAATCATGGCCATCCTCCACATTTTGCAAAATCCCAACCAACCTTACCGCTATCCTTTTATTTTCCGCATAGTTTAGACAGCAAATCGCGCTTCACCATCGATTTAAATAACCCGGTTTTTTTCACAAACCGGGTTTTTAATTGTTTGCTAGAAGAATGAATAAGGGACAAGGAATAAGGAAGAATGAATAAGGAATAAGGAAGAATGAATAAGGAAGAATGAATAAGAAATAAGGAAGAATGAATAAGGAATAAGGAAGATTTGTACGGGCGGGTTTAGCCAACAACTTATGATACAAATCAGTATATAATCCAAACCAGCCCTCATCCTTTCATGGTGCTTTACAAAACATAAATTGTGCCCAATTTCCAATCCCTCCGCTTCGCGCTCGCCCAATCCCTCCGCTTCGCTCCGCCCAATCCCCAATGAAAACTGACAACTGACAACTGACAACTGACAACTAACAACTAACAACTAACTACTGACAACTAACTACTGACTGATTCCCAAACTTTATCGCATTTCAGCAACTCTAGTAGTCTCTGGCGACAAAATCACCTCTTTAGCATTCAACTTTAGATTCAATTCGCGAATCCGGCGCGACAGCAAGCGAATAATATTAACAGCAATTCCCGGCGTTTCATCGATCGCATCATAAAGCTGCATTTGAGTCAGCATCAAACACTCCGATTGTTCCAGAGTAGAAATAGAAGCCGATCGAGGTTCCGCATCAAACAGCGACATTTCCCCGAAACAAGCCCCCGCCTTCAACTGTGCCAAATCGCGATCGCCTATATGCACCCGCACCGTTCCCGATACCAAAATATAGAGCGATCGACCTTCCTGTCCTTCTGTAAAAATCCTGTGCTTGGAAGGGAACGAAAGTTCATCCATTACCGATGCTAGACGCACAAGAAAATCATCTCGCAGTTCCTTAAAGATCGGAACTTCCCTGACAAACAATAGGCGTTCGACGCTAGTTAGCATAATGCGATGCAGTGATTGATTTCAACTTAAACAGGCTCAGGGAATAAAAACTGTTAACTGTTGGCTGTTGACTGTTGGCTGTTGGCTGACAAATGACAACTGACAACTAACAACTGACAACTAACAACTAACAACTAACAACTAACAACTAACAACTAACAACTAACAACTGACAACTGACAACTGACAACTAACAACTAACAACTAACAACTAACAACTAACTAATGTTACCTTTTCCCCCCAACACCTAACTCTGCCATCATCTCTTCAACTTGAGCGAATACCAAACGATCGGGGTCATTTTGCAGCCTCGGTAACAATTCGAGCAAAGCTCGCGGCGAAGCTATTTTCAAATAGGCTAACACTGCTTCGCGAACAAAACCCGTCGGGTGTTGCAGACACACGAGAGTTTGTTGAGCCGTAAGACTCCAGCGCGCCTCCTTCGCCAAATGAAAGCAGCAAGCCAAGGCCCAATCCGAAAGGAAGTGGCGCAATTCTAGCAAGCGGCGCAAACGATCGCTAGGAGTTAGAGGTTTGTAAACCATCAATTCAGAGAGATTTGTCAACTTTTCTCTTTCCGAGTGCTGATCCAACAAATTGATCAGCGATCGCTTCCTAACTATATCCACAGTATTGTCAAGAATTTCCAATCCCCTAGCCACCAGAGAAGGTTGGCCCGAAGCGATGTTGAAAGCAGCAGCTTGTACCGTGTCCAGCGGATAAAGAAACTTCATCAACAAAAAACACCGATCCTTAGCATCAGCTTCCAACCCCGCCAGAGCCCGCTGCAACAATTGAGCCGTATCGTTCGCAGGTACCCCGGCGCTGTTAGGATCTCGATCGGAAAAATTGTCATAGGTCGTTACCCCAGACAAATCTACCAGACCCGCATAAATTTGACCGATAAACATCAACTCCTGTTCGATGAGAGTTTCCAAGCCGCTGCGGCCGATGCGGTCTAGAACCCCTTCTATCCCCGCTTCCGAAGGCATTTTTAACAGGATGCGGAGGATGTTGCGCCTCGTAGTTCCCCAAGCCGTCATCAAATTGCTGACCAAAATGTCGATCGCCTCAACAGTCCCAATTTGACCCAAAGCCGTCCAAGCTTGCAACCTGACCAAATCCGGCTTGTGGATATCCTCAGCCAAATACACCAGCAAAGGAATCGCATCGTTGTGAAGTTTGACTATAGCCTGCAAAGCCGCTTCCCTAGTCGATTTGTAACCTAGTCCTCGCAGCAGCGAAGGATAATATTCTTCCGAATGAGTAGACGAAATCACGTCTAACAGAGCGCAGCGAACTCGCAGAGATTCATCTTGCAAAAGATTGGGGATGTACAGCCGCAGTCCTTGCAAATAATCAGCCTCTCCCAGAGCCCGCGTCCCCATCACCCGTTCTCGTTCCAGCTTGTGCGTCAGCATTTGGCGCAGCGTGTTAGTAGCCTCTGCTTTTTGCTGGCGATCGCCCCTTCTCATAATTAAAGCAGCCGCCGTACCCCGCACCACCGGATCGACATTCTGCTGCAAATAAGGCCGCAAACTGTCAATATTCGGTTCAGCCTCCGTCAGCCAGATGTAACGCAAAGCCAAAGCCAGCACCTCCGGCGGCAATGGTTGTTGCGAGAGTGCGCGGACAAATTCTAAATATGCGGGGTTCGGGTGTTGCAGCATAGTTTCCAAGCTCTGGCGCTGCAAAAGTGGCGAAAGCGAATCCAGAATAGGTGCGAGAACTTCTCCGACATTTTTGGGGTCAATTTGCGTCAGCAATTCTATACAAGAGCGCTTTTCATCTTCGCCCCCCGGCTGTTCTAGAGTTTCCACCACTGCGCGCTTGAGAGCTTTGAGGTCAACGTCTGTCACGCCCAAGCGCCCGCGTTCGGCACTTTTGACCAACAGCCCTACGTATTGAGAGCGGATCAGCCACACCACAAATAGCCACACCAGCGCCAAAACTACGATCGTACCGATGAATACCAAGCTTTGCTGGTCGTGAAATGCGCTTTCGGTTTCGTGGGGGAGTATCTTGTCTGTCACCCACAGCATCCCCAGGATAACTACTCCTGTAGCTCCGCAGGACAAAGGCTCGCCCACACCGTTGACCAAGGTTTGAATGCCCGATCGAATATTGTCAGGAATCGGTTGAAATAAAACCGGACTCACAGTTTCCAACAGCGTGTAGTGCAGCAGTTCGTCTAAAAATCTCAGCAATATCAGCCCGATAAACACAGGTACTAGCTGGCCCAGAGATGCTCCTAAAGTCAGCACCCCAAGAATAGCGATACCCGCAGGTAAAATCATCGCCGTCACGAATACACCGATTCGTTCTACCAAGCGACTGGAAGCAAACCACTGAGTCACCACTTGAAACAGACCTTGTATACCTTCGTAAATGCCCAGGAAGCTAGCGATCCAGCTTGCTCCGCTCGCTCCATCCCCCGGGTTTTTGTATTCTAGCTGGCTGTAGAATTGGAAATCTACCAAAACGTAGAGGACTTCTGCCAGGACGAAGAAACTGACTAGAGGTATGGCGTATTTTTGCAGCGGGCCTGTAACTTTGCGGGCGGCAAATTCTTGTTGGTCGTCTTCGTCGTCGTCATCTGTCCAGCGAGCGGTTTCTGGGAATGCTTGACTGTATTTTTCCGTGAGGTAGTACAGCAGCACCGAGCCTGTCGCCACCATCAACCCGGATATCAGCGTCACGTTTTTGAGTTTGACTACGTACAGCAAGAGTGGCAGAGAAAATCCGCTGACTACTCCAGCTACTAGATAGCCGCTGCTGACTAACGGATAGGTGCGCTTGATTTCTCGAATGTTAAAAAGTTGATTGGAAGTGATAGAAGTATTGAGGTCGTTGAGGACATAGCAAGCTTCCACCCACAGCCACATCAAAAAAATAGTAATAAAAGCGATGCTGATGCCAGCTATCTTAGTATTTTCGTAGCCGATGCCGAATCGAAACAAAAATAGCGGTACCGACATCATTCCCAGAACCACTACGACGGTGCGCCTCAGCGGCAGGATTTTTTGCATCCACGAGTAGACAAAGCCCAGACTCGAACCGATAAAGGCGCTGGCTATGTAAATCCAGGGCAATTTGTCTGCACCGAATTCGTCTAAGAACAAACCTACCGTGCTCAGTTCCAGCCAGATCAGCCCGACGGAGGTTAGAGTGTAGACGAGGAACATCAGTAAGGTTCGCTCTAATTCTTCCGATCGCAAGTTGAGCGATCGCAGCACTCCCTGTCTTGCTCTGGCGATCGCGCTGATTTGAAAATTTTCCATTTCTGGTGCGTTAATATTTCGATTTTAGATTTTAGATTTACTTGCGGCTCGGTGAATGTGAGAGCGAGTACAGGAGTCTAAAATTTTTGTTTTGGCGCGTCCGCGACTCCTGTGGCAAACTTCTATCGGTTTTGGGGCGGGGCGATTAATCCACCGTCACCAGTCTTTGACTCTTGACTGATGACTGGACTTTTGCTCTCAGATCCTGTCCGATCGATTTGCGTCACAAAAACGGTTCGCGCGTGCGTCAGTCAGTGTCCGCTATTGGGTTGCGTCAGTCAGTGTCCGCACGCGCGAACCAATCTTCTGTTTGTAAATCGACCGGACACGAGAGCGAAGCCTGTAAAGAGCAGGCTCGATGCCTGCTCAACAATGGGATAGGTCTACTGATGACCGATCGCCCTATTACTGTTTTTTGGGAGACAGCAGCATCATCATACTGCGCCCTTCCTTTTTCGGGGCTTGCTGCACTTCGGCGATTTCCTGCAAATCTGTGGCCATGCGCTTGAGCAAGTCCTCTGCTAGGTTGCTGTGTTGGATTTCCCGACCTCTGAACATGATCGTGGCTTTTACTTTATCTCCAGATTTGATAAAGCGGTCTGCTAGCTTGAGGCGCACTTGGTAGTCGTGTTCTTCAATTTTGTAGCGCATCTTCACTTCCTTGACATCGGCAGTGTGCTGCTTCCGCTTGGCTTCTCGCGCTTTCTTTTCCTGCTCGAACTTGTACTTCCCGTAGTCCATTACCCGGCATACGGGCGGGTCAGCTTTGTCGCTGACAAGTACCAGGTCGAGTTCTTTTTCTTCTGCCAGACGGAGCGCTTCTGCGGGTGTCAATATCCCTAGTTGGCCGCCGTCGGTATCGATCACCCGGATTGTGGGGTATCGAATGTTTTCGTTGATCTGGGGTAGGTTGCGATTTTGTCTTCTTTCAATCACAGGCATGAATGTTTTTACAAGCAGTAGTTTAATAGCGAAGTTTCTTGATAGTTACAGGCTTGACCGGTCAATATTTCACTTTTTCCGATCGAGCTATTTGGCAAGCTGTTACCCTTACCGGACGTACTACCGCGCCCTGTATGCCTTCAGCTTCATCGTTAGGGCATACTTGAACCGAATCGTAAATGAATTCTTACAATACTTGCTATTCTACTCACTCTCGCTGAGTTTCTGCGTAGTTTTATTTTAACTTCATACTATATTGTCCGTTCCCATACCAGATTGAGCACCAAACCGTAAAAAATGCCCGGTAAATCCTTAAGGATGAGGTAAAACGGCTTTTTTGACCTCGCCGTAACGGGTGTTGCCAGTCCCCAATTCCCCTGATTTGCCTTGTACAATAGGTATAACCAAGTGTAAATTTATGTTGCGAGCTGAGGCAAAATTGACAAATTCTCTACACTGGCACCAACGGGTGGGCACTCAACGAGACTGGGTGTGGCGGGGTTGGCAAACTCGATACACTTATTTGCGGCCGGCTTTGGGGCGAAATCCACGGGCGATCGAATTTCAAGACTCTGCTGCCGAACCCATCGCCTCCACCACATCGAGAACACCGATTATTTTACTGCACGGGTTTGGAGCTTCGATCGGTCACTGGCGGCAAAATCTCGCTCCACTAGCCGAAAATCACACGGTTTACGCCTTAGATTTGTTGGGTTTTGGCGCTTCCCAAAAAGCTCCCATCGACTACGACGTGTCTTTGTGGGTCGATCAAGTTTACGATTTTTGGCTGACTTTTATCAGAGAGCCGGTCATATTGGCAGGAAATTCGATCGGCTCGCTGATTTGTCTGGCCGCGGCGGCCGCTCACCCGGACATGGTGGCCGGCACGGTGGCGATCAGCCTCCCAGACCCATCTGTGCGAGCCGAGGCGGTGCCGGGATGGCTGTTACCGGCGATCGAATCTATAGAAAATTTATTTGTTTCTCCGATCTTACTCAGGCCTTTGTTTTCGATCGCCCGCAAGCCCGCCATCGTCCGTCGCTGGGTTGCCTTTGCCTACGCCAACCCCGGAGCTGTTAGCGACGAATTAGTTGAAATTCTAGCAGGGCCTGCGGGCGATCGGGGAGCCGCCCGCGCCTTCTGTGCTTTATTTAAAGCTGTAGGTAGTGCAAAATGCGGCCCTGGTGTCAAGACTGTGTTGCGAAATTTAACAATCCCGATGCTGTTAATTTGGGGCAAACAAGACCGGATGATTCCGCCTCGCTTCGCCAAACCCCACCAATTTGTCGAATGCAATCCGAGTTGTGTAGAGCTAGTTGAATTAGATAATGCCGGCCACTGTCCCCAGGATGAATGCCCGGAACAAGTAAATCAAGCAATTTTGGATTGGATGGGCCGGAATTTTGTCGCCCGTGGCGATCGATCTTTGCAACACAGTTAATTTAGATAGGGGGCGGTGCGTTGCTAATTAACCAACATTATTTGCAGGTATCGATACCCTGGATCGAGAATCAGCTTGTCACAAGTCGATCGCACCCGGTGAAATGACTTTACCAAAAAACTGGGTCTAAAGCCCCGCTCCTTTAGGACGGCTTTTCTTAATCCTGTATTCATGCTAGAGTTATTTATACTACATACGACGTAAAATGCTGGTATTTGAGGCAAAACTTGAGGGAGAAAAGCAACAGTATGAAAGGCTTGATGAAGCTATTCGTACCGCTCGTTTTATCCGCAATTCTTGCATCAAATACTGGATGGACAACAAGGGAATTGGGCGATACGATCTGAGTGCTTATTGCAAAGTTCTCGCTCATGAGTTTCCTTGGGCAAACAAGCTCAACTCTATGGCTCGTCAAGCTTCTGCTGAAAGGGCTTGGAGTTCCATCGCTCGATTCTACGATAACTGCAAGAAGAAAGCAGCGAAGAAAGGTTTCCCACGCTTTAAAAAACATCAAACACACGGTTCTGTAGAATACAAAACCTGTGGCTGGAACCTGTCGGAAGATAGACGAACTATCACTTTCACCGATGGTTTCAAAGTCGGAAGTTTTAAGATGTGGGGAACCCGTGATTTGCATTTCTATCAGTTGAAGCAGATTAAGAGAGTTCGGGTTGTGCGTCGTGCCGATGGGTACTACGTTCAGTTTTGCCTTGATGTTGAGAGAGTTGAGAAAAGAGAACCAACAGGCAAAACAGTCGGATTGGATGTGGGGTTGACTCACTTCTACACCGATTCTGACGGGCAGGCGATTGAAAATCCCCGCCACCTCAGAAAGTCTGAGAAAGCTCTCAAGCGCCTTGGTCGAAGACTTTCTCGAACTCAACAAGGCTCGAAAAATAGAGCCAAGAGTCAAAACCGGTTGAGCACAAAGCACCTCAAGGTAAGTAGGCAGCGTAAAGATTTTGCCGTGAAGTTGGCAAGATGCGTCATCCAGTCTAACGACTTGGTTGCCTAGGTCGACTTGATGGTGCGGAACATGGTTAAGAACCGGAAGCTGTCTAAATCTATTAGTGACGCAGCTTGGTCGGCTTTCGGAAACTGGTTGGAGTATTTCGGCAAGGTGTTTGGAGTGGTAACGGTTGCCGTCCCTCCCCACTACAGCAGCCAGAATTGTTCCAACTGTGGGGAAGTTGTTAAGAAGTCGTTGAGCACAAGAACTCATAAATGTCATCATTGCGGGTTGGTTTTAGACCGAGACTGGAATGCAGCTCGAAACATACTTGAACTTGCACTTCGTACCGTGGGGCACACGGGAACGTTAAACGCCTCTGGAGACATCGACAAGAGCTTGGGTGAAGAAATTCCTCCAAGTAAGCCGAGTCGTGGAAAGAGGAATCCTCAGAAGTGATTCTGGGAATCCCCGTCCTTTAGGTCGGGGAGGATGTCAAGCATCAACATCACAGAAACCGGGTTTTTATCGGGATTAAAGGTCTAGATGCAGTATTTTTGCCTGTCAAACCAGGTTTCTCATCACTGCTGCGTCTAGGGCTAAAACTAAGGTTTGAAGGTACTGATGCGTCCCAGACTGTTTTGTTGACGATCGCCTTTTGGGAAACTCAGGCATTGACACAATCGTCGCGATCGTGTATCTTCTCTAACTGGTAGTATTATATACAAGTTATGCAGTTCGTCGAAAGGCAGGTCATCAAACCAAATCACAGGTTTTATCCAGAAGCCGACCGACAGTTTTTCCAGTCCAAAAATCACAACTGCGATAACTATATCTACCGTCAAAACTTTTTCCCCCGTCAACCAATCAATGCTCTGACGGTCGATCGTCCGCGATCGAAGAGTATCGGTGACAAAGCATTGCCCGCCCTGGTGACACAAAACACTCTCCGGTTACTACAAAAAGCATGGATTAGCTATCATAATGTCACCGGGTATGGCGCGGGCGATCGCCAAACTAAATTTCCAGCAGCACCCAAAATCCCTTACTATAAAAAATCAAGAAAAACCAGATATCGGTGCCGCCATGTAGTTGTATTTAACTGTCAAACAGTCAGGGGAAAAACTTTCGCAAAAGGATATGCTCCTTTGCATGAAACTAACATCTTCATGTATTCAAAAGTAACTTAAATCTGGGAAATCCTGATTGTTCCCGAGGTAGGTTGTTAATTAGTCAGAGTGCTTGATTAAAAGTTAGAACAAAACGCAACTGTGAAAGGGATTACTACCCTGGCTTTAACGAACTGTGCCCATAGGAAAGACCGAAGAAATCGCTCCTAAGAAAAACCGTAAAAATCTCCATTCTAACTTGTGATAAGTTCAGGAAAAACCTGGTTGATTGTTGATAAAAATATAGCAACAGCGCCAGACGGTGAGGACGTTTGAAATTACTGAAAGCCTGGGTTTTCTTAATTATTCCTTGGGTCTTGTTAATTATTCCTTCTGCTATAAATACCTTCCCTTGTGCCAACAATTTGTCAGTCAGCTTATAACCGATCGCCCCCAAGTCTGCTGGAAAGTAAAAAAATGCCAGAATTGGGCATTGGGCTGCCTATTAACGCCTAAAAAAGTCAATTTGGCCAACAACTGACGGCCCGGACATCCCTGGTCGGCTGGCGGCCCGCCTGCTGAAAGCCGATCGGGCAAACAGCACCCTTCCAGCTTTTAGTAGTAACGCAAACGAGGAAAAAACTGTCGTGAAATTCCACTGGCTACTACCGAGTTTTTTAAGTGTATTTTTGCTCGCCGGAGCCGCCGAAGCAGCCCGACTGCAATCTTGGCGATTTGATGCTTCAGAGAACCGGCTCTACATTAGAACAGAGGGGGGAGTGCAACCCAAGGCTCAACTGATTTTCAACCCGACGCGCTTGGTAATCGATTTGCCGGGAACGAGTCTAGGCCGTCCCTCAGTCAACAAACAGCTCTCAGGGGCGATCGAATCGGTGCGGGTAGGACAGTTTGACAACGACACAACCAGAATTGTAGTCGAACTCAAAGACGGGTTTACTCTAGACCCCCAACAAGTAAAATTCCGGGGGATTTCTGCCAGCGAGTGGACAGTGGATTTACCCGCACCGACGCGCGGCCAAAGTCAAAATCCCATTTCCGAACCCGGGGGAGAAAGGTTATCGGTTGAACCTTCAGCAGGCGAGCCCCAGTCTGCAGAAGAAACCGTAGTTCAGAACGTTCAACTGACAGCAGACGGTTTTTTAGTCCGCACTGCCGGCGGCCGGCCCCAAATTAATTTTGAACAAAGTCGCGCCGGAGACATCGCTACCCTGGATATTGAAGGAGCTACTTTAGCTCCGGGCGCGGGCGGCCAACAGCCTCAAACTAACGGCAAGCTCGGTGTCGAGAGGGTTGAAGTCCGGCAACTGCCAACAGACCCGCCCGTTACCCGCGTGACTTTGCGGATGAAGGGTTCTAATACTCAGTGGCGGGCATCTGTGAGCAATTCTGGCTCCGTTGTGCTGTCGCCAGGGGACACGAGTTCGTCAAGGCTGACGCGCTCAGAACCTGTAGCTGTTGGGAGACCAGAGCGAGCAACTTTAGCTAGAGTTCTGTCGATTAATTTAGCCGATAACGGCACGCAACTGGTGGTGAGAACTGACCGCCAAGTCTCCTATACCAGCGGGTGGGACCAGTCGTCGAGAGCTTACTGGCTGAGAATTTCTTCTAGTTTCCTGGCGGGGCAAATTCCTCAGCTTGGTGCCAACAGCCCTGTATCGTTTACTGCCAGTCAGGAAGACGCGGAGACTGTGCTGATTTGGGTGCAGCCGCGATCGGGGGTAGAGGTAGGCCGGGTGACGAGACCTGGCCAGCAGTTGCTGTCTTTGCAGTTGCGATCGTCCAATGCTAGCGCCCCGCCGCCTTTGACTAGCGATCCCAATCCGCAGCCGCTGCCGAGAAGGACGATCGGATCGGGGGATTTGCCCCAATCCAACCGCCGCGTCGTGGTGGCGATCGATGCGGGGCACGGGGGGCGCGATCCAGGTGCAGTCGGCATTCAGGGCATTCAGGAAAAGGAGATTGTTTTAGATATCTCCTATCAGGTGGCTAGGCTGCTGGAACAGCAGGGCGTGCAGGCGGTGATGACTCGGACTGACGACAGCGAAATCGACTTGGAACCGAGAGTTTCTTTGGCGGAACGGGTGAATGCTACTTTGTTTGTCAGCATTCACGCTAATGCGATTAATATGAGCCGGCCGGATATTAGCGGGATTGAGACTTATTATTTTGATAGCGGGAAAGATTTAGCCCGGGTGATTCACGCCAGTATTTTGGACGGGACGGGGGCGACTGACCGCCGGGTGCGACAGGCAAGATTTTATGTTTTGAGGAAGAGTTCTATGCCTTCTGTTTTAGTGGAAGTCGGTTTTGTCACGGGTGCTGAGGATGCTGCTAGACTTTCTGACCCGGCTTATCGCAGTCAAATGGCGGCTTCGATCGCTCGCGGCATTTTAGTTTATCTTCAACAAAGATAATGGTCAGTAGTCAGTAGTCAGTAGTCAGTAGTCAGTAGTCATTAGTCATTAGTCATTGGTCATTAGTCATTAGTCAGTAGTCAGTAGTCATTAGTCATTAGTCATTAGTCATTAGGGAATTGTTAGCTGTTGACTGTTAGCTGTTAACTGTTAACTGTTGACTGTTAACTAACTACTACCAACTACCAACTGCCAAGTACCAACTACCAACTACCAACTGCCAACTGCCAACTACCAACTGCCAACTACCAACTGCCAACTACCAACTGACTACTGCCAACAGACAACTAACTATTAACAAATGACAACAGACAACTCTGGACAAAAAAGAATCGGTATTTTTGACAGCGGTGTGGGCGGTTTGACTGTTTTGACGCAGTTATACGAACAATTGCCCAACGAATCTATACTTTATTTTGGAGATACGGCGAGGCTTCCTTACGGGACTCGCGCAGCTTCGGAAATTGTGCATTTTGTCCGGGAAATTATGGCCTGGCTGGTGGAGCAGGATGTGAAAATGGTGATTATGGCCTGCAACACCAGTTCTGCTTTGGCGATGGAAATGGTGCAGGCTGAGTTTGATATTCCGGTGCTGGGAGTAATTCTGCCGGGGGCGCAGGCTGCGGTGCAGCAAGGCAAGCGGATCGGGGTGATCTCAACTCCGGCTACGGCTGCTAGCAATGCTTATCGAAATGCGATTTTGGAAATGGATGCGGATTGTCGGGTATGGCAGGTTAGCTGTCCGGCTTTTGTGCCGCTGGTGGAGCAAAACCGGATTCACGATCCTTATACTTATGAGGTGGCTCGGGAATATTTGGCTCCTTTGATTCAGCAGCGCATCGATACGCTGATTTACGGCTGCACTCATTATCCGCTGTTGGCTCCTGTGGTGCGATCGCTTTTGCCTGTTGGGGTGAATTTAATCGATCCTGCGGTGCGGGTTGTGGCTGCTGCTGCTAGAGAGTTGGAGGTTTTGGGGCTGCGGAATTCTGGTACTGCGCTGCCGACTCGTTTTTGCGTGAGCGGGCTTCCTGAGCAGTTTGCGGATTTGTCGGTGCAGTGGCTCGGCTGTACTCCTGCGGTTGAAAAGATATCTCTGCCGACTGTTGTTCGTAGCGAAGCGGGGCGTAAGCCATCGCCCGTATCTGTGGAATCTGTCGAATAAGCTGGAAAATTGCTCGATCGCGCGACACAATCCCCGAAATCTTCAATCTCAAATCTTACCCTCCAAAACCCTAGGGATTTGGGGGGTTGAGTTTTTGCTGGGAACATTGCAGCTAGCGATCGAACATCGATGTGTAATAAGATTTAACAAAAGCTTTGATGAACAATGCAAATAATGTCCTCTATCTGCTGGAGATCTTCAGCCTTGAACCATGTCACCGTATATATCGCAAGCAGTGTTACTTGTAGATGGCTATAACATAATTGGACTTTGGCCTCGACTCCGAGAGAAGCGCGATCGCGACGAACTCGAAACAGCCCGCCGCGAGTTGATTGAGGCTTTGGTTAACTACAGCGCCGTACAAGATTTTGAAGCTAGACTCGTGTTTGACGCTCAGTATCGAAACACTCCCAGCGTTAAAGAAATTATTACTAAAAATTTATCTGTGCACTACACTGACTTCGGTCAGACAGCAGATACTTATATTGAAAAGTCTTGTGCTAATTTGCGCTACGAGTTGCGATCGGTCAAAGGCAAAAGCCGAATGATTGTCGCCACCTCCGACAGAGCCCAGCAATTAACCGTAGTCGGCTACGGTGCCGAATGGATGTCTGCCCAACAACTAGCGGCTGACGTAGAATCCACCGCCCGCCGCAGCGAGCGCCAGCACAAATCCCGCAAACACAATTCCAGTCGCTTTCTGGCCAATTCCCTCGATCCAGAATCGCAGCAGCGCCTCGCCAGAATGAGAATGGGGCTGCATTAGCGTCCCAAACCCGCTTGCTGCATGAGAAAAAAAAAACTTTGCAAAAGGCCTTGCCAAATCGAATAGGTTCAGCTACTATTAGTAAATGTGGACGACAAAAACCACGCAATCCTCGGTAGCTCAGTGGCAGAGCGATCGGCTGTAATGAATGCAAGCCTTTGGCATCAACCAAAAGCCCTAGTGACATAGCAGCTTTATCCGGTAACGGGTACTGAAAAATCGGGTGAATTCAAGGAAACCGCAGCACTTCGGGTGGCGGCAATCTTGAGCCAAGTCTGGCGAAAGGCAGCGGTTTCGATCGCAAGTAGCCGGAAAGGTGCAGAGACTAGAGATGAGGAGCCTAACCAATAAATCTCACAGCGCCCGACATCCCGCGACAGATGATAAGTCTGCGTTTTAGGGATGATGAAATAGTCCGCGCCCTTCGGAAACGTTGGGATAAGTGTAACCGATTGGTCGTAGGTTCAAATCCTACCCGGGGAGTTAGTAAAAGTCTGAAGTTGGATGTTTCCAGCTTCAGATTTTTTTGTTTTTATTTTCCACCAGATTCATACAGCGTATTCCACCTACAGGGAATACGCTGTATATCAACCGCTTTTTACTTCCCATCGAAATATTTGGTTTTCTCGATCGAGTTTTTCGGCAGCCGTTTATTTAAGGTAAATCCGTCATCAAGAAAATTTGTAAAAGTATAGTTTTTCCCGATCGGTTTATTCATCCTAGGGTGTCCCCGAAAAAAGCTGTTTGAGTTAGGTCGAGTAGGCGGGTGACGCACCCTACGGAATACTAAACATCGCGTTCTGTTCGCACCCAATTAGTTTGTCGCTTCAGCAGAAAACCCAGATACAAAGGAATTTTCCACAGGATATAAAACGGTACGGATAATAGAGTTGCGCCGGAAATGTCGGCACGGCCAAATTTTCCCCAAGCGCTGACAATTGCAACTAAAATTAGCAGTCCTTGTACTCCTAACAAGATGGCAGGAATCGCGGATGATCCGATAATTGCTCCTACTATGGAGGCGACAAAAGCGGCTAGCCAAAGAGCAACTAAAAGCGATAGGGGAGGGACGGATAAGTCAAGGGCGATCGCCATTAAGTCAAAACGCTGTTGCTCGATCGAAGCTGTCGCCAGCCTGGGAGTTTGAGTTAGCAACGTCTGGATGTGTCCGTGTTCCCATCTGGTTCTTTGAGTTTTAGCTGCTTCCTGCTGCTGCGGCAAACACCCTGTGACTCTGGCTTCGGGGCAGAATACGGTTGGATGTCCGGCGATCGCCAAATCCAAACTCATTTGCATATCTTCCACGATATTGCCACTAGCTAAAGGAACATCTCGAATGATTAGCCAGGGAAAAGCCATGCCCGTACCTGTTAGCAATGACGGGAATCCTAACTGTTTTAATCCGCTGGGGCGGACTAGGTTTTTCACGAGAAATGCTAAGGCTGAAATCGAATCTTTGGGGGTAGGATCGGGCGGCTGTTCCATTAAATATGTGGCCTGCACCGGTCTTTGTTTGGCCATTGAAACGCGGGCTAATGTTTCTATGGAATCTGGCTCGCAGATGCAGTCTGCATCAACCATAATGACTACTTCTGGGGGGTCTGAGGCGATCGACTGCAAGCCGAAATCCAGGGCGTATCCCTTCCCCTTACGTTCTGTGTCGTGGCGCTCGATCGCCGTTGCACCGCAGTTGCGGGCGATTTGGGCCGTAGCATCCGTGCAGTTGTCAGCAATGACTAACAGGCGGTCTTGAGGTGTTAGCTGCGGCAGAATGGTGGAGATAGTGGCGACAATTCCTGCTGCTTCGTTGTAGGCGGGAATTAAAACTGCTATTTTGGGGCGGGGTTCTTTGGTTTCGTCTGTGGTGCCGAAGCTGGAAAGGAAAGCTGCACTGCATTCTAGAAATAGAACTGCAACGGGAATTAGCAGGATTAGGGCGATCGTCAAAAGTACAACATCAACAAATAGGAACGATAGCTGATTTATTTCCACAATTTTAGCACCTTAATTTAATTTAATTTAATTTGCAGCGGTCATTGAATTGACTTAATCAAATTTCACCTCAGTCAACTCAGCGATCGACACTATAGCTTTTCAAGCGAAAGATGAGGTACTATGCGGCATAGGGCTCCCATAGGACATTGGGCATTGGGCATACCTCACCACGCTTGATAACCGCTATATTTAACTTATAAGATACGAAAACATCACCATTATTAGGTTTGTAGTTAGGAATGCGAGTCAGTTCCAAGAGAGGACTTTAGTCCTTACTACGAACTAATTTGATTGCAATCGTTCGCTCCAACATGATATCATATCATGTCGATTCTTACCATTTTAAGTAAATCACTTAATTAAACCTCAAACAGACCCAAAATTGAAAAACCCGGTATCTCAAAGAAACCGGGTTTCGGGTTGTTTAGCTTTTAATCAACTAAAAATGACAAAGCAATCTCTCAACAGTTTTTCAATTACGCCGCTTCCCGCACAGGAACAGGTTCAGATTTTTTTTGAGTGAACTGTGCCGGGAGTGCAGATTGTCTGATACATTTGGAGACCGATCGCAAATATCCCACTTCTGCTTGAAGAGAATCCACCGCAGAAAGACTTTCCACTAATCGATCAAATTCATCAGCATTAACTCCAGCACAGTTCAAAACTTCTTGGTTGAGCCTCCCGTACATTCCTTGCAGGAGGAGTTGGATAATTTCGCTGTAGTCAGCGACTTCTGTTCCGTAACCTTGCAATTTTTTCGGATTGACTCCCCACTGCAAAATCTTCAGCAATTCTGCGGCGGAACTCCACGCAAAAGAAGAAGCAATTACCTCTTTTTCCGCTGCGACAAGAGCCGGCTTAATTTGCACTTCCGGGAAATTCCGATCGCTAATTAATTTTTCCAGGTTAGACACTTGTTTATCTAACATGCACAAAGAAAAAGGAGCTAGTTCTAGAATCACCATGTCGCCAGCCTGGTCAATTTTTCTGAAAGGATCTTCCAGAACATTAATTAGGAGATGAATGTCTGTAGGTTTGTTCCAGTCAAATTGTCCTAAGAAAAATGGTTCTTCGTATCCCGGTAAAAGTCCTTGAAAATAAATCGGCAAATTTTTGCCGGATTCTTGAATTTTATACAAAGCAACTTCTAAGGTTTCTGTCGGCCATCCTAGATTGCTGACGGCGACTATTTTCAGTTTTCCCGGAACGGAAACCACGAGCGAATTCAGTAACAAATGTACGGCTTCGATTAGATTTTGAGCGGTTACGTAGCGGTGGGGGGCGTGAACGTTGACTGTTTTACTTTGCTGTACTTTCTTGGACATTTGCTCGCAGAACAAGCTATTTTCTAGCATATGAGTAAAGCGAACCATCCCGTAGGTGACTTTTCCTTCTTGAGCTGCTTTGGCAAATTGCCATTCTGCAAATTTTTTGGACGCGGCGTAAATTTCGGTTGTAAAATATCGAGATGTTTTGCCTGTGGAAGAGAAGATGCAGTCTTCTACGCCGTATTCTTCGGAAAGTTGGATGACGTTTTTGCATCCCAACAGGCTGGTTGTAACTGTTTCTCGAATTTGGATTTCAGCTAATCCGGGCTGGCGCTGGGCTGCTAGGTGAAAAACAATGTGCGGTTTTTCTACTTCAAATATGTGTTTGAGCGCCTGCAAGTTGCGAATGTCGGCGGCGTAGAAAGTTACTGCGCCTTCTTTGTTAAAGTGCGGGAGATTTTCGTCGGGGTTTTGACATCGGGCTTTGTCTACGGAAATGATGTTAGTTGCGCCTAGAGAGAGGAGTTTTTCGATTAGAAAACTCCCGACGCATCCTTCTCCGCCGGTGATGAGGATAGTTTTTCCTTTGATTTTGTTGCTGCAGGCGAGGCTGTACAGGTTAATGGTACGATCGCGCACATCGCTAAAAGGTTCGCTTTCTAGTTGTCCGTCGGCTTGATAGGCCCAGATTAGCTGTGCGGTGAGAGTTTGTAGCGTTGCTAGGATTTGCGGATTTTGCGGTTCGGGGGAACCTGGGGGAACTAGCTGCTGGATGCGATTGATTATTGCCGCTTTGCTGGCATCTTCAAACACTTCTGAGGGGTTAAATGTGTTATTCACTTTCTGGGCTCCTTTAAATTATAGAAATACGGTTGCTGATGCTGATTCAGAGTTGTTAAACTGATTTTTGAGGGACAGAATTTTTAAAATTCGGCTGATTTGGGTTGTTTTTACAGAGAAAGCTACTTAATCGGAAAGATACGCGATCTGCTTTCCTACTAAATAATTATTTTCAGTCTACTTGTGGTTTTATTAAGGATTTTTTAATCTGCTTGCTTTGGCTAGCTGCTAAGTCGGAACTTTCTCTGTCAAAAATTAGTCACTACAACTATAAACGTAAGTTGCTGGCCGTTGGCAATAGTCACAACATATCTTTACTATTTCTTTGTAATTACCTCAGAATATTCACGCAATTTTAAAGTTAATATAAAGTAGTGCAGGCGTTAAAGAAACTTAATAATCCTTGCCACTATCAATAAAATGTCTTTTTTATTACTAATTGTATTAAAAGTTTAAGTAAAGATACGGAAAACATTGTCAAATATTGCGGTGTGCCTAAAATATTGCTATTTATAGCCTTTCTGTGCTCTCATAGGAGGTACTATATGGGATAGGGCATTGGCCAAACAGGGCATTGGGCATTGGGCGGAGCGAAGCGAAGCGGAGGGATTGGGCATAGGGTATACCTCACTTTTTTTAGAACAGCCATATACGAGGTTATAGCTTTTATCAAAAAGGTGAGAACTGAGTCGATTTTAGATACTTCGGCTTCGCTCAGTACGAGTTTTAGATTTTAGATTGGGGAATTCAGGCTTCTATCGATTTTAGATTTTAGATTGGGGAATTGAGCGATTGATATCATCTCCGATCGATTAGCACTACGAAGCGTTTTTGTGATGGTAATTGACCGGATATGATATGAGGTATTTAGCGATCGCTCAATACCTCATTTTTCCCTCAAACTGCCACAGATCCGTACACAATAAGTCATTCCCAATTTTTTAATTTCAACTCTTATCTTAAATCTCAAATCTCAAATAGTATGAATTGGTGGGTAGCCAGAACAAGACTACCCCTATATGCGTGCTGCTACCGGTCGCGAATGCTGCGTTCTTTTTTGCTGCCTTCAAAGCCGCGAGCGTCCCCAACATCGTAGCCTCCAGTCCGTAAGCGACGGTCTAAATCGCTGGCTTCGGGAGAACTTTTTGCTGCTTCTTCGATCGTCACTCTGCCTTCGAGCACCAGTTTATAAAGACCCTGGTTGATAATCTGCATTCCTTCGTAGGTGTCATGTTCCATCAACCGGAAAGCTTCGTCATCAGCACCTTTCATTAAGTAATCGTGCATGGCGGGCGTATTCACCAAAATGTCATGAACTGCGACGCGGCGGTTGTCAACTGTTGGCAGTAAAAGTTGGGCAATTACTGCTACCAAAGAGTCGCAGATTTGAATCCGCATTGCTTGCTGTTCTTCGGGCGGATACATATTTAACAAGCGGTTAATAGCGTTTATGGCGCTGCGAGTGTGGAGAGTTCCAATTACTAAGTGACCTGTTTGAGCTGCTTGCAGGGCTGTATTGATGGTAACGCGATCGCGCATTTCCCCGATCAGAATCACATCTGGATCTTCCCGCAAAACTGCCCGTAAAGCCTGCTGAAATTCGTGGGTGTGCAAGCCGACTTCCCGCTGGCTGACCAAGCATTTTTTGGAAGGGTGAATGAATTCGATCGGGTCTTCAATTGTAACTACGTGCTTCTGTTCCATCTGGTTGAGATGGTCGATCATGGCAGCTACTGTTGTTGATTTTCCCGAACCTGTAGGCCCCGTAACCAAAATCAATCCCTGCGATCGCAAAATGATATTTTTGAGAACTTCTGGTAGCCTCAAGGAATCGATTGTCGGTATTTCCAAATTGATCAACCGCAATACTATCGCACCGCCGCTGAGGGCATCGAAACAGTTGACGCGACAACGCACAAAGCCTGGATAAAAAATTGCTGTATCTAATTCCTTGGTAGCTGCAAACTGTTTTCGCTGTTCGGGCGTGAGAATTTCGGCTAGATAATTTTCAAACAATTCTGGCGTTACTTTGGGGTGGGTGGTTGCTACTTGCATCACGCCCCGAATCCGAAATCGAGGTACTTGGCCGACTCGAATGTGAATGTCGGAAGCCGAGGCGCTGTGGGCATCTCTGACCATTTGTTCGATCGTACTGGTGGGTGTCTCCACAGCCCGCGGCGGGGGGGCGGAGGGCGGACTCGGCGCGGCTGGACTCGGCGCGGGAGTTGCGATTGCTAAGGGCGGGGGCGGCGGAGGCGTGCGGCGGGCTTGAGGCTCTGGTCGAAGGGGTGTGGGATTGTTTGATGGGTTCATTTTTTAGTCTCCAATCAGTCGATTTTAAGTGTGAAATTTGAGATTTTGGATTGACTCGCAGCGCCGTGAATCTGGCAGTTTCAATGAGGGTCTACAATTTGCGAATTGACGGTGATTGAGTATCGGGAGGTTGTATCCGTTATTGGGCGAGGTCAGTGTATTATAGCTTTTATCAAAAAGGCGAGAAGTGAGTCGATTTTAGATTTTAGATTTTAGATTTTAGATTGGGGGATTTAGGGATTGGAGGATTGAGGGATCGATCGCTCAATACCCTATGTTTGGCTCGAACTGCTAGAACTGCGAAAAAATACCCAATTTATAATCTAATCGCTCGCTGGCTCATTCGGTGCTAGATGCTGAAAATATTTTACAATTGGGCTTGATGGGACGATCGACTAATTAACAATTTTAACTTGTATGAATATCAGTCAAAAAATTGTCGGCTGGCTCGAAAATCGTGCTGTAACCCCCGCCTACGCGGGTTGGCTGCTATCGGGAATGACGGTTTTCTTTTTTGGGTCTGCTACTAATACAATGGCTGGTTGGTTGTACGCACTAAGCGGTGGGAGTTTGGCGCTGTTGGTCGTAGCGGCGGTTTTGCCGGTCAAATCGCTTCGTTCTTTGGAAGTGCGCCGTCGCCCCATCGAACCTGTGAGTGCGGGCGATCGAATTACGATCGAACTAGAAATCACAAATCGCGATCGCCAACCTAAAACTTTGTTGCAAGTGGTAGACATCTTGCCGTTTGTATTGGGAAAAGAGGTCATCCGCCCGATCGAAGTCATAGAGCCTAACAGTAGATACAGGGATACATACTATATAGAAGTCCCGCAGCGCGGTATCTATCGCTGGCAAGAGGTGCACTTGAGAACGGCTGCGCCTTTAGGGTTGTTTTGGTGCCGCCGCAGCCGTCCGGCGAAAGCGGTGGCGGTTGTCTACCCGCTGGTTTTGCCGTTGAGCACTTGTCCTTTGATCGATCGCATCGGTCAAGAAGACAGCCCGCAATTGTACAATCGCAGTCGATCGCAAACTGCTACCGAAGGCCTCACCCGCAACCTCAGACCTTACCGCCACGGAGACCCCACCCGCCTGATTCACTGGCGCACCAGCGCCCGCTACGGAGAACTGCGCGTGAGAGAGTTAGAAGTTGCCGCCGGCGGTCAAGACATTATTATTGCTCTCGACAGCGGCGCTTTGTGGGAAGCAAAGGAATTTGAACGAGCCGTGACAGTAGCAGCTTCTCTTTACTTCTATGCTAGCAAGCGCCTGTTAAACGTCAAACTTTGGACGGCCGGAACCGGACTCGTATCGGGGAACCGGGTAGTTTTGGAAACTTTAGCCGCGGTTAATGCTGGGGAAGAGGCGATCGAGAATCGATCGAAACAGTCGATAATTTGGCTGACTCCAAACACTACGAGTTTAAGCACTCTTTCCCAAGGTAGCCGCTGGGTGCTCTGGCCGAGCGCCACTGCTGAAACAGGCGAAAAAACATTAGTAAAACACGATTTACCAGGGTTAGAAATTCGCTCCGACCGACCGTTAGAACTTCAGTTACAAGCAAGCATCTCCTAGACTTTTAGACGTTAGGATCGCCCTGAAGGAAGATCGGAGCCGCTTCAGTCAAAATGGGAGTGTTCCTATCATTTAGCTCAATAAATATGAAAGATGAACTGGATGACAAAGAGAGAAAATTTTCTCCCGGCGATCGCTCAAACGCTATTTTTGGGCGCACAGAACTATATTTATTGCTGCTGTTGTTCGTCGGTGGCATTGCGATAGACTACTGGTTTCATCACCCACAACAGCTTTGGCGATCGCCCACCGAGCAGCCTGCGGGTCTCAATCCACCATCCCCCAAACCGCTGCTTTAAGCGGGATCGTCAACGTCTGCACTTTCCCCAAAGGCAAAATGATACGCATCGGAAAACTTATCTGGAGTCGCTTTTCCCATCTACTGTTGCGTCCCAAGCGATTGGCGATTTTTGAAGCCTGCCTGATTGGGCTAGTGTCGGGACTGGCTGCGCTGTTGTTGGCACAAGGAGTTGGTTGGCTCGGCGGCTGGCGGCAGCAGGTAACGCATTTCATCCCGGCCTATATTGCACTGCCCTCGATCGGGGCCCTAGGCGGATTCTTGTCTGGATTCATAGTCGATCGCCTCGCTCCGGCCGCCAGCGGGAGCGGCATGAGCGAAGTCAAGGCGGTACTCGCCAACGTTCCGATGCCTTTGAATTTACGAATTGCCCTAGTGAAGTTGGTCAGCGCCACCCTCATACTCGCTGCCGGCATACCCCTCGGACGAGAAGGCCCCACGGTACAGATTGGGGCAGCGTTAGCGAGTCAACTGAGTCGATGGTTCCCAACTTCACCCGATCATCGCCGTCAGATCCTCGCAGCCGGCGCCGGAGCGGGACTTGCAGCCGCGTTTAACGCGCCGATCGCAGGTGTTTTATTTGTGGTCGAAGAACTCTTGCAAGACGTGTCTGGAATCACCTTGGGAACCGCGATCCTAGCTTCGTTCATCGGGTCAGTTGTCGCTCGGATCAGTGGTTCGCACAATCTCGATTTAGACCTGCATCTTGTTGTCTTTAATACCAGCTTTTCTGCTTCTGAGATTCCGTTTTACCTGCTGCTGGGAATCATAGCAGGCGGACTTGGCGTGCTGTTCAATCGCTCAATCCTGACAAGTTTGACGTTGTACCGCCGCTTTTTCCATGTCAGCTTACCCTGGCGAATCGGATTTGCTGGGCTGATTACGGGAATTGCATTCGCTGCTTTACCAGATATATTTCGAGACAATGCCGGACTCAAAGAACTGCTATTAACCGGCAATGCAGACTGGCAACTCGTGGCGATCGTCTTTTGCATCCAGTTTTTTCTGATCGTCGTCACCTACGGTTCTGGTGCACCGGGCGGGTTGCTGATTCCCAGCATGGTACTCGGTGCAGCGTTAGGATACCTCGTAGGAGTCGGAGAACATCAAGTTTTGGGTTTAAGTCTGGCAACCACCTATGCACGGGTGGGGATGGCGGCATTTTTCTGTGCGGTTGCTCGCACTCCGATTACTGCGGTAATCCTGGTGTTTGAGATGACTACTGACTTTAATTTAGTGTTGCCACTGATGATCGCATCTGTGACTTCTTATCTGATTGCAGAATTGCTTGATGAGGGTTCGCTTTACGATCGCTTGCTGGCCTTTAAAGGCATTCACCTGACGAAAGAAACGAGCGCTCAAGATCCTTGGACAGATTTAACTGCATTGAATGTGATGCAGCCGAAAGTAGAAACGCTTTCTAGTCGGATTCGGCTGGAAGAAGCGTTACAGGCGTTTTCCCTGTCTTCCCACCGCACGTTTCCGGTGGTAGAAAGTGGCAAGCTTGTCGGCATTGTAACTCAAAAGGATATTGCCAACTTTTCTGCACGAGGATTGAATGGTGAGAATCTTGTTAGCGATCTGATGACACCAGAGCCGGTTCGCATTAACCCAGAAGATACGCTTGCCTATGTGCTGCATTTGCTCGATCGACACAATCTCCATAGCTTACCAGTCGTAGAAGGACGGCGATTGGTCGGTATTATTACCCGCAGCGATATTATTCGCGTTGAAGCAGCTTATCTCAACAACGAAAGTCTCGCTCAACCAAAGCTAGAACGATCTCGGATCGTTCACCAAACCAAATCGCCAGAAACTGGACAAGGGCGCATCCTCGTGCCGTTGAGCAATCCAAAAACCTCCCTGACGCTGTTAGAAATGGCAGTGGCAATTGCCCGCGATCGCAACTATGAAATTGAATGTTTGCAGGTGATTGTTGTGCCAAGACATCACGTGCTTGCAGAAACTCCAGTAAAAACGGCGGAGGGTCAAAAGTTACTAAAGCAGGCAATCCGTCTGTGTCAAGCGTGGCAAGTTCCGATCCATACCCAGATTTTAGTGGCCCATGATTTGTCAAGTGCCATTCTCGAAACGATCGAAGAGCGACATATCGATCTCGTCTTCATGGGGTGGAAAGGTAGCACTAAAACACCGGGGCAGGTTTTTAGTCGAGTTGTCGATACTATGATTCGACAGGCTATTTGTGAAGTAGTGTTGGTGAAGTTAACCGATCGAGCAATTTTTGAGCGGTGGTTAGTACCAATGGCAGGTGGCCCCAATGCCCATCAAGCAGTTCGGTTGCTACCTGGATTGATTTCTCTGACCAAAACCGCACAAGTCCGATTATTTCATGTGTACGATGCTTCTGAGGAGCGCCAAGCCAATCGTGTTGACTTTGAACCAACCGAAGAAATCTTGAAAGCTGCCGCTGAGTTTCTCAAGCCCCAAGTGAATGCCTCTATATTAACGACTTCTGTATGTGCTGCTTCTGTGTCGGCTGCAGTATTGAGTTATGCCAAGCAGGATGGAAGCGATGTGATTATTTTGGGTGCGAGTCGAGAGGGATTGTTGCAACAGATGAAACAGGGAAATATTCCAGCCCTGATTTCTCGTCAAAGCAACTGCAATGTAATTTTGGTGAGAGCGTCTTGAAGCAGAAAAATGAATCACAAGAGATATAGTTTCCGGTCGATTAGCCACAGTAAATAAGGTTCGTGCGGACGACTGTCCGTTCTTATTACGGACGGTCGTCCGCACTGCGAAACGTTTTTGTTATAGTAATCTAGCGAACAGAATAGAAATCGTAGAGCGATCGCTAATCCGGTGATTTGTTTTGATCTTGAAAAATTTTTAATAGAAACGATCGCATTTTTTGAGAGAGCATCTGAGTTTTGTTTTTGTAGCGCTGTCGCGCGATCGCCTAGTAAAGGATCGCATTCCCACAAAAAAATATTTTTACAAAGCCGCAGATGCTCCCCGGTTAATCTGTCGTTTCCGGGAGAATGTCCACGACATACTCCGGTACATACTCGGGAATATCTTGGGGCAAATTCTGGGGCAAATTCTGGGGCAAATTCTCCCGTGGCTGTTCGAGGCGGACGCGCCGGATCGGGAGATTTGCAATCAATGCTGTCGCCCGCTGATCGCTAGCAAGCGCAAACTCCGACTCAGTAGTATCGATTTCCACATAGCGAGACACCACCTCTAGAATTTCTCGGCGCATCGATTCAACCATTTCGGGGCTGAGCTCTGAGCGATCGTGGGCTAAAACCAGTTTCAGGCGACGTTTTACATCGTCGCGGCTGTTGTCAGGGGTGCGCGGGAAAAGTCGTTCGAGAAGTGTGTATAGCATGGGTATAGCGGATTTGTCAAGGGTTGGGCATAGAACAAGTCAGTCGATTTTAGATTTTAGATACTTCGGCTTCGCTCAATACAAGTTTGAGATTTTAAGATTGGGGAATGACTTATTCCCGTCTGGGTTGGAGTAGGGGGCAGCAGTTTGATGCTTTTGGGGAACCGGTATCACTTGGGAAAACTTTCAAGTAATTTTTGTGGTGCGGTGGTTGCTGTTTGAGGTCGATCGCCAATATTGCAGCACATCACATAATTTTAGTATTGAAGAACTTGCGGAGGCGAGTAAAAAAGTTTTCGGGACGGGAATTGAGATCGAGAAAGTCAACTTTTTCGCCTTCTAAGCGGCGGGCAATATTGTCGAAGGCCGTTCCAGCTAAAGAGGCCGTTTCCGACAATACTAATGGTTCGCCTCGGTTCGTAGAAACAATGACGCGCTCGTCGTCGGGAACAACGCCTAACAGCGGAATGGCGAGGATTTCCCGCACGTCTTGCACCGACATCATATCATTTGCCAGCACCATTGCAGGCCTGATCCGGTTGACGATCAGCCTAATTTTTTTGACATTGTTGGCTTCTAGCAGCCCGATGACTCGATCGGCATCCCGGACAGCAGCGATTTCTGGAGTGGTGACAATGATGCCTTCTTGCGCCGGGGCGATCGCATTTTGAAAACCCTGTTCAATTCCAGCCGGAGAGTCAATCAAAATATAGTCGTATTTTGCTCCCAACATCCCCACAAGCTGCTTCATTTGCTCAGCGCTGATGGCATCCTTCATCCGAGTTTGGGCAGCCGGCAACAGCACCAAACGCGGCTGCCGCTTATCTTTCACCAAAGCTTGCTCTAACCGGCACTCTCCGGCGAGAACTTCTAAGGCCGTGTAAACAATGCGGTTTTCTAAGCCCAGCAGCAAGTCTAAATTTCTGAGACCGAAATCGGCATCAATGACGGCAACATTGCGCCCCCGCTTAGCTAAAGCCATGCCGAGATTGGCTGTGGATGTGGTTTTTCCCACTCCGCCTTTCCCTGATGTAACAACAATAATGCGAGCCATAAGCGATTTTAGATTTATTAGTCAGTTGTCAGTTGTCAGTTGTTAGTTGTTAGTTGTCAGTTGTCAGTTGTTAGTTGTCAGTTGTCAGTTGTCAGTTGTTAGTTGTCAGTTGTCAGTTGTCAGTTGTCAGTTGTCAGTTGTCAGTTGTCAGTTGTCAGTTGTCAGTTGTCAGTTG